>NZ_JBHUMO010000072.1:0-141810 GCF_042685105.1 Enterococcus camelliae
CAGACAAGGGTTAAATCGTTGGTAACACTGGATTATTGAGTAATTCGCTGTCTATAAAGGTTTTTTGATTTTTTTATGCATTTGATATTGCAATTAAGCAAAAATTTTTTCTCACAACAAGAACCTGTTTCCTTTTTTTAACCCTTCTTTATCAAACGACTTTTCCTATATTCTTCTTTTTCCCGATTTTCACCGTCCTTCTGTTCTAAAAAAAAATGATTGTTCATTATTCGCAAACTTTTTTTCCTTTTTGATTTGAATTGTTCCGATTTTCTTTTTCCCGCATTCTCTTTTCTTTTACAAAATAGTTATTTCTACCTTATTTCAATTATTTTTGTGAATTTTTCTTTACTTCACAAACACCCTTCAGATCTCTCTTTTTTTCTATGCAATCACGCCAAATTATTGATTAGGTTATTCGATTTTATTTTTTTTGCTTGCGTTTTCATTTGCTTATTGCTACAATGACCTCAGATTCAATAAAACAAAATATTTTTTAGTTGATAGAGAATAGAATCAGCTAGGTACTCCATTAAGCTTGCTTTTTGGGGTACTTAGCTGATTTTTTTGTTGAATCTACTTTTGTTCAGTTCTGGATCCTTGCACCATTACCCAAACATTCAGTTTTTTTAATCAATGCCGATAAATATGACGAAATGTTTTGGGAGGATTAACATGAAAAATGTAAAAAGTTTTATTGGCTTTGCTTTTGCTGGTCTGTTTGTCATGAGTTCTGTATGGTCTACATTTGGTGAAGGTGGGATTTTCTACGCTTTCATCGGCGGGACGATTATTATCACATCTTTATGGTTTTTAAATCATTATTGGGATCTCATCCATAATCATGAGAGTGCAGCTTTTGTTGACATGGCGATGGCGATAGGAATTGCTGGAATCGTTCGCGACACGTTACTCAAAGGAACACATGAACTCGTTTTGTCTTTACCAACATTATTTTTCGTTTTATTAGGTGGGACTTTAGCCGGCTTTACCGCTTACTTTATCGAAAAATTTGATCAAAAGGAGGCAAAAAAATGACAATCGCTCAAGCTATTACAACAACCGTTGGCGCTTTCATTTTCCCACTGCTTGTTCGTTTAATGTGGGGAAAAATGATGGATGAATGGAAAGCATTTGGTGGACTTGCCGCCATCATACTCATTGTGATGCTCTCTTGGAGCTTAAATCACGGTGCTGCCGTTCCCTTTATTCATCAAAGTGGAGGTGTCTGGATTGACCAAGCAAATGCAGTTGCAATTGGTGTGCTTGTTGCCACACTTATGCATAGACAAAGCCTAAAAAGAAGTCTTCCTACTATTACCTCTGCGGTCTTAGCAGGAATCTTCAGTGGCTGTATTCTATTCCTTCTCTTTCAGTAATTCACCAGATGGTTAGATCACTTGAGGTTGCACCAATAAAGCCAGCTTTAAGTGCATCTTTCAACAATTCATTACTACAAACAAAGCCACCAATTAGAAATTCAGCATCCTGCCGAATTTCTTTAAATTCTTTGATAAATTGCATGGCATAAGCTGCCGGTCGAACTTCAAAGAGCGATGCAGGGGAGGAAACGATGATTTTTTTCGCACTATCAATTGAGCGCGAATCAATTAAGGTTAATAGTTGAATGGTTGCTAGGCCAGCTTTTTGGGCCCAACTCAATCTACTTGGAGAATTGCTGATGACATAATCAATATTGAATTTGTCTTTCAACAACTTAATTCCTATCTGATCAGCAGTGAAACCACCTATTAACTCTAAATTTACAGCAACTTTTTTCTCACTTTTATGGCATTCATTCACTAACATATCCAAATTACCTATATGACAGTTTGCCAAAAGGATGACATTTACGGAACGTATCGTTAATGCTTTTTTTAAAGATTTGATATTCGTAATAGAAATCATTGAGATGTTTGTGATCATCGACTATTTTCCTCCTTTGATATCGTTTTCTAATTATAACGAGTTTTTTTTCAAAATCAAGAATCAACTAGCAAAGGATGGTTACGAATGGAAAAGACAAAAATTTTACTTGTTGCAGATGGTGGGGTAACGCCTGCCTTAATGCAAAAATTTTATGAATTAGAAAAAATGGGTGCGGAAGTCACTATGGTTGAGGATAAAGATATGAACGCCATGGGACCCATTACGAATCGTATGCTTTTAATTGAGCAAGAAGGAATTGACAAAGCACCCAATTGCGACGCCTTACTTAATGCGTGTGAGGACAAAGATATTATTGTCGTTCACGTTGCCTCCATCAACAAAGATGTCTTGGAGAAAGCTAAAAATCTAAAATTGGTGGCCGTTTTACGAGGTGGGGTAGAAAATGCAGACCTAGCACTGCTAAAAGAAAAGCGAATTCCTTTGATTAATGCTCCATGGCGTAGCGCTCATGCAGTTGCTGACTTTACTGTCGGAATGATGATTGCTGAGAATAAAAACATCGCTCGTAGTTACCATGCTATACGTGAAGGGAATTGGAGGAAAAATTATACCAACCAAGCCTACATTCACGACTTACGCACACGAACTGTTGGTATTTGTGGATTTGGTTACATTGGTCAACGGGTTGTTGAACGGCTTCGCGGATTTGGTTGCAAAATATTGGTCACAGATCCTTTTGCTAAGGCTGAAGACGTTAGCAAAGCTGGTGCAACATTAGTTACAAAAACGGACTTGCTGGCTCAGTCCGATTATATTAGCCTTCATCTTCGTTTGACAAAGGAAACCACGCATTACATCAGTGCCGAAGAACTTAAACGAATGAAAGACACTGCTTACTTAATTAACACGGCACGCTCTGGCTTGATTAACACTGCTGATTTGATTGCTAGCCTTCAAAATAAATCAATCGGAGGCGCAGCAATCGACGTCTTCGATGATGAGCCACTTCCAGCTGATAGTCCATTTTTAACGTTGGATAATGTTACCTTAACCTCTCATATTGCTGGAACTTCTGCCGATACCATGCGAAATTCAGTGGAAATCGGCTTTGATAATTTAAAAGCATACTTGCAAAATCAACCAATGCCAAATGTGTACCCACTTTAACAAGAAATAAAAATCTCCCCATTAACTTGGGTTGACAAAAAACGTTCCGTTTCTAATTCACCCCTAGAAACGGAACGTTTTTCACTCTATTTTTAAATTGCGGACTCTCCACGTTCCCCTGTACGAATGCGGACCGCTTCTTCTACTGGATAAACAAAGATTTTGCCATCGCCAACATTACCTGTTTGACACGTTTTTACAATTAAATCAATCATTTGTTCTACGCATTTATCTTGCAAAACAAATCCAACTTTAATCTTAGGTACAAATGAGGTAATGACTTCTTGTCCACGGACATAATCTTTTAATCCCTTTTGATGCCCAAATCCTAACACTTGAGTAACAGTCATCCCGATAGGATTATCATCAAACGTTTTTTGCATCGCTTCCTTCAAATCATCTAACGTCTCCTGCCGAATAATGGCTTCGATTTTCTTCATAGCGCTCCTCCTCGTTCATTTTTTCGTATTAAGAATCTAGTCCCATAAAGGTTGGGTAGGCACTTTCATCATGTTCACTTCGATCCAATCCAAGGGCTTCATCTTTTGCCGATACGCGAATTGGCATAATAAGTTTCACAATTGAAATAATGATGAAGCTAGCAACCGCTACATAGACAATCGTAATAACCGTCGCTTCTAATTGAGCAACAAACAAATCAACACCACCATAAAGCAACCCTTTACTACCATTTACTGCAGGATCTGCAAAAATCCCAGTTACGATTGAGCCAAAGATCCCCCCCATACCGTGACAACCAAATGCATCCAACGAATCATCGAAGCCTAATTTTTGTTTAATAATCGAAATACTATAGTAACAAAACGGACTAACTAGTAGACCAATCACGATTGAAGACCAAATAGAGACAAAGCCAGCACCTGGCGTAATTGCCACCAATCCTACAACTCCACCGGTACATGCACCAACAAGTGTTGGTTTACCAGTTGCAAAACGTTCTACCGCCATCCAAGAGAGCATCGCTGCAGCGGCGGCTGTATTCGTTGTTAAAAATGCTTGGATGGCAATTCCATCGGCTGCCAATGCAGAACCGGCATTGAACGCAAACCAACCGAACCATAAAAAGCCAGTTCCTAAAACTACGAAAGGAATATTGTGCGGACGATACTCCGCTTGTTTAAACTCACGTCGTTGACCTAACACTAAACATAAAATCAAACCAGAAAGACCTGAACTAATATGAACAACCGTACCTCCAGCAAAGTCAATTGCACCTAGGCCAGCAATAAAGCCACCACCCCATACCATATGAGCCATCGGAGCATACACAACGACTAACCAAATAGCTAGAAATAAGAAAATAGCTGAAAATCGCATTCTACCAACAACTGATCCAGTAATAATGGCAGCTGTAATCAGAGAAAACATCATTTGAAAAATAGCGAATAAACCATCAGGAATACCATTACCTTCCGTCATAGATACACCTTGAAAAAAAATGTGATGCAGGTTTCCTACAAAGGATCCATTCCCACTAAATGAAAGTGAATATCCGACTGCAACCCAGATGATAGATGCTAACCCCATCGTTCCAATTGACATCATCATTGTATTGAGAATATTTTTTCTTCGTTCCAACCCCCCGTAAAAAAATGCGAGTGCTGGGGTCATAATAAAGACCATTGCGCTACAAATGAGAATAAATGCGATATTTCCTGTTTCCATAGACTTGACTCCCTTCAACTTTTCAATGATTGCTTTTTATCTTTCATGTTAGATATACTAACATCATTTATGAGAGAAAACTAGTTATTTTTTCATTCAAATTACAGAAAACATGTCAAAAAACAAAAAAAAACGAATATAACTAATTATATTCGTTTTTTTTATTCAAAACTTAATTATATTTGTGTTTATTCATCACATTTTAAATCAAATGGCACATTTCTTTACACATTTCAACAAGAGCAAACGCCTTAATTTCGATTGCGCCCACCACCAAAGGATCTGGCAGAAGTAGCTGAACCATCTTGCGAGACATTCGTCACTGTCGTATCTATGTCCAACGTTCCTAACTGAGTTCCTCCTGAAACAATGCCGTCTACCGAAAGTCCATTGGTTGCATCGTCATTAAGCGTTCCACCTTTCACTAGTACATAACTCGTATCGGTAGTTAACTTCGAAGTGGCAACAACAAGGTGTTGAAATTCTTTCGTCGGACGTACAGCAATCATCGTGTTCCCATTGCTATCTTTCAGACTAATTAAGGTATTCGCACTTTGGGTATTATCAAAGTAAATACCCACCGAAGTTACCGTAGAGTCGTCACTGACATTTAAGGCCATGTCTGTTGTCCCAGCCGCGACCAGTGTACCACCTGTCAATGTAAAGGCACCATTATAATCCAGTGCACCATTTCCTCCTCTCGTTGGCCCGTATACTGTAACTGTTCCACCTGACATCTTAATGTTGCCATTGCTGTCCAAACCATCTCCTTCTGCATCAATGGTTACTATGCCACCGGTAATAGTGATTTCCTTGCTGTCATCCGACTGCTCACCACCTCCACCACCAAAAGAATCCTGACCAAATTGACCTTCACTTGTTGAATCACTGCCACCTGCTGCATTGATTCCGTCATCACTAGCAGTAATAGCAGTCGTTCCACCACTGATTGCCACCACACTTCCTTCTAATCCTTCATATGAATCGTTGATGGCTATTTTTCCACTTGAAATTGTTAGTGTATCATCCGCGTGAACGCCATCATCCCCGGATTGCGTGGTTAAGGTTGCTCCTGAAAGCGTGACATTTCCATTGGCGTGGACACTATCATCCGCACTATTGATAGTAAGGGTTCCACTTACCAACTTGATGTCGCCTCCTGCTTTCAATCCTTTATAACTTTCCTCGTCACTTACAGATGAATCCTCAAATCCGCCTGCTGTTTGGATGGTGATTTGTGCATTTTGGACAGTTAGGTTGGTTTCTGCTTGCACCCCATCCCGTGCACTTGTAATAGCGAAAGTCCCACCATCAATGGCGATATATCCTTTTTTAGTATCTTCCGAATTATTTGCCTGAATACCATCTCCTTCTGTTGTTTGAATGGTAAAGTTTCCATCGCGAATGGCCACAGAGTCTTTTCCCTTAATGCCGTTATTCTTGGCACTAACTACATAGGTGCCCGAGATAAAACTGACATCATCTTTCCCCCGAATACCATTGTTGTTATTACCGGTCACCTTCAACGTTCCTGTTCCATTAAATACTAAGTCTTCCTTACTATAAATGGCCGCATCCGGCTCCGTTTCACCATTTTCCAGTGTGTAGGTTGCGCTATCCTTCACTGTATTGGTGGTCCCTTCCGCCAAAGTAATAATGGCTTTTTCAGTCTGTTTAATCCAAACAGCTGGACCATCTTCAGAAGTGATCGTCACATTTTTAAAAATGAGATGGACCTTCTCTTCTTTGCCGACATTGACGATTAATTGCCCACGGGTTAATTCACCACTAATGACATAGGTACCCGCCGCTTGAATCGTGACCTTTTGCCCATCAACACTCACACCCTCGCCATCCACCGTTGAGTTATTGGCTAAGGAGATGGTGGTAGCTTCCGCTTCGTTGTAGGAAGAATCCAAATCTTCGGCTTCGTAGTTGCCAAAATATTCCTCGGTTTTCGTTGTTGCATTCGTTGTCGAAATTGAAGTAGAACTAGCCGTCCCTGTCGTTAAAGAACTCGTTGTCGACTGCGTAGTTGATTGCGTTTGGCTGCATGCCCCTAATAACATTGTCGAAAGTAACAAAGAATAAATCATTCTCTTCATCGTATTCCTTCTTTCTTTTTATAATTCATCGCGATTCGTCGCTAATTTTCCTAAAACAACTGGTAAATTTCCATTTCTTACTCGTATAGCATCAATAATTTCTTTTTCATCTTGTACATTTTTTAATAGCAAGGTGTATCTGAGTTCATATAAACTTCCCATTGTTGTCGTTCGAACAGATTGTAATTGGTTGGTATACGTATATTGCACAAAAATATCATCAAACAACCCTGGATAGTCAAGATCTTCTGGTATGGTAATCTTTAACTCTCGCTCTGCAATGGATTGACGATTACCAAATGGTAGTGTGTACAAGCCGTACAAGAACACGGCAACAACCAAGGAAAAAATAATACTATACAAGGCATACCCCATCCCCGTCGCTAATCCAATACCCATTGACCAAAAAACACTACTAATATCACGCGCGCCCCCAGGGACAGAGCGAAAACGGATAAGACTAAACGCGCCCAGTATAGCTACCCCCGTCCCAAGATTGCCATTGACTAACATAATGACTGATTGAACCAAGATGGGTAAGACTGCCAATGTCACCACAAAATTTTTGGAATACACATTACGAACCATATGAATTGAAGCAACCAAAATCCCCAGCAACATCGAAACTGCCATACATAGGAATACTCCTTTGATGTCCATAGAAGACGTCGTATCCGTAAGTAAACTATCGAACATGTTCTTTTCCACCCTTCACAAATAAGTAACGCTCATAAGTTTGCGCATATTTTGAAAAACTCGCTTTCCGAATATCGTAAGCAGCTAGTAGCGAGGCAAACCATAGTGGGTATGCACCTAAGGCCTTGACTTCCATCAACACATCAATCTCTGGGGCAACCAATTCATCTTGGGTTTCTCCCGAAAAATGTAAATCCGTTTGACGAAAGCGAATATGCTGATCAAAGGTTACTCGAAAGGCAGTTTCTTCTTTTTCAAATAAGGACAACCGATCATAGGCGATGAGTACGCGCGGACGTAAATCCGTATGTTGGGTAAACAACCAACGAACCTCCTTACCAATTTGCGTTGTTTCCAAAATCATTGGCAAATCTCCAGTTTCTTGCCAGCGCTTGTAGTCTTGATAAGGAATCGGCACTCTCCTTTTGTACACAATTCCGCTTACTTTCTTCTTAATTTCTAAAAAAAGCAAAGATTCCTCCGTTGGTGCACCATAGCTACGTACACGAAATTTTTCCTTATAAACTGGCTTTGTTAGTGAGTGTTGGATAAATGTGTAGTTGTCCGTATCAAAATAGAGAGAAAAAATAGTATGTAATCCGTATTCATCCACATTCATATAGGTCATCAGCTCATGAAAAAAATCGTCAAACGTTGCTTTGTTTATGATATATTTGGTTTCTTTGCGTTCAAAAATATGTTTTAACTTCATCGGGATCCTCCTTTTTCAAACGAGATTATCCCCATCATAAAATAACAATCTTAAATAGAACTTAAACCAGATATATTCAATTATTTATCATGTTTCATCAATTTCATCTATAGTTCCAATTAAAAAAATAACATTCTTCCTTTCTATTTAAGTTCGATTTAAGGACTGGTTCGTACACTACAATTATAAAAAAACCGAGGTGATTTCCATGACAAGTCTTTTACTCATTCCCGTATATGAACCCACTGATAAAACACTCGCTTTTTTTCAAACGCTCACGCATCGCATCGATGTTCCAATTATTATTGTGAATGACGGAAGCAATCCTCGCTTTGACGAACGTTTTTTAGCGATTACCAAAATGAGTCCCACCATTCATCTTTTGCATTATTCAACGAATCATGGCAAAGGTTATGCTCTTCGATACGGTATGCAATATATTTGGAAAAACTTTCCTCAAACGGCCACAATCATAACCGCCGATGGTGATGGACAACATTCTGTCGAAGATATCTGCCATATTCTCACTCTCTTAGAAAATTTACCTGCTAATCAGCTTCTTTTGGGTGTCCGACATTTTACGAAAACATCAACCCCAAAGAAAAGCTACTACGGCAATCGAATTACGTCTTATTTTTTTCTTTTAGCAAGTGGCATCAAATTAGAAGATACACAAACAGGATTGCGTGCATTCTCAGCGCAATCCATTCCCGCTCTCCTAGCAATCAAGGGTGATCGTTTTGACTATGAAATGAATATTCTGGTCGCGTTGCGTTCCTTACAACTCGAACTAGTAACCGTCCCGATTCAAACCATTTACGAAGACAACAACGAACAAACTCATTTTCGACCAATCCACGATTCTATCCGAGTTTATCGGTCATTGTTGACTTTTTTTCTATCATCGCTTGCTTCTTCGTTTGTTGATGTCGGTTGTTTTATGGTGTTACTCATTTTTTTCAGTGCTTCCCCAAGCAACTTATTACTCATCACGGTCATCGCCCGCGTGATTTCAGGTATTGTAAACTATAGTTTGAATAAACGATATGTATTCCAAGACAAACAACAAACGAAGAACTCTTTGTGGAAATACACTAGCCTGTTTTGTTTCCAAATGGTGCTAAGCTGGGCTGGTGTCGCCCTTGTATCCTTGGTTCTGCCTTCCGTTTTATTGACAAAACTACTGGTTGATTGCCTTTTGTTCTTCTTTAGTTATCACATTCAGCAACGTTTTATCTTTAATCAAAAGAAAAAGGAGGCTTCTCATGCGCCACTTCTTCCATAAGCCCTACCGTTGGGCGATTCTTTTTACCGTTTTATTGTTAATGAGTAATACTTATGTGTTACTCAAAGCCTTTGTTATACCAGAAAAGCAACTGGCAATTGCCGCTACAAAAACTACTACTAGCAATACCGCAACTGCTTCAACTACAGATGCGACAAAGGAGTCAACTAGCAAAGCCACGATTACTGATACTTCTTATCAAAGTGATGATTTATCTATTACGCTCACCACAAAACGCGTGGAGGATACGACTGTTTATGTCGTTGATATTCAAACAAACGACAGTTCGCATCTGCTCACTGCCCTAGCTGAAAATAGTTATGGGCGTAACATCAAAGAAACCACTTCTGCAATAGCGGAAGAAAATCAAGCCATTCTTGCAATTAACGGTGATTTTTATGGATTCCGTAGCACTGGGTTTGTCATGAGAAACGGGATCCTTTATCGTGATACTGCCAATGGAGATACAGATGCACTAGTCATTGATAAGAATGGGGATTTTTCCATCATCAATGAACAAACCACTTCCGCCAAAAATTTGACCACCGCAGAACAAATCTTGTCTTTCGGACCTGCCTTAGTTGAAAAGGGGGAAGTCGTTGTCAATCAATCCTCCGAAGTGACACAGTCAATGACCAGCAACCCTCGAACTGCGATTGGCCAAATCGGTGAAAATCATTATGTCATTATTGTTTCCGAGGGACGCACAGAGTCAAGTGAAGGTCTCTCACTTTATGAACTAGCACAAGAAATGCAAACTGCCGGTGCTACCATTGCTTACAATCTTGACGGCGGAGGCTCATCCACGCTCTATTTCAACGGAAAAGTTGTCAATCAAACCGTTGGCGGCAGTCAAAATAGTAGCGAACGCGAAGTTAGCGATATTCTATACTTTAAATAAAAGGAGTACGTAAATGATAAAAAAACAATTTTTACTCTATCTTACTAGCAGTGTGGTACTTTACCTCTTCCAACTAGCTTATCACCATTTCAGTCATGGCGTGTCTTCTCCCAGCCTAAGTTACGCGTGGATGATTCCCATGATTGGTGGCTGTCTATTAACATTTCTTACTCGTATCACTCCTTCAAATACCACCCGTGTCGTTCGTAACTTAGCTAATAGCTCCTTGGCTGTTTTTACTTCATGGGCGCTGTTAACAGGAATTTTGGCAATCGCTGGTAGCGACTCCCCTTATCTAGACCTCTATCTCTATGTTGGCAACGGCTTATTGCTATTTAGTTGTCTCGCTTACCTTCATCGTTTTTCGAAACAAAAAAAGGAATCGCACACTACTTAACGTGAGGCGATTCCTTCATTTAGTAATTTCTTTTCTGTAATTTCAACGAAAGTAATCCTGTAATAAATAAAATAATCCCCGCGACATAATAAGGCGAAACGGGATTCATATCAAACAACGCGCCAGCAACTATTGGGCCTAGGATATTGCCGATACTCGTAAATGTTGAATTCAATCCATTGACTACCCCTTGATTTTCTCCCGCATGGTGCGATAAATAGGAAGTAACCGCTGGGCGGAATAGATCAAAGGCTAAGAAAACAATAAACGTTGCCAGCACAACTAACCAGTGTTGATTCGTCATAGAAATAACAATGATGAATAACGCACTAATAAAGAACGTCCATTGAATCAAACGAATTTCTCCTATTTTTTCGACGATACGATGAAAGAAAAATAATTGCGCAATCAAGGCAAAACCCCCACTAAACATGATGATCAAGGAAATATCTGCCGTTGTAAATCCAAAATTCCAACTCGCCATAATGCTATAGATTGATTCAAAAGCTTGTAAACCAAAAGACGAAATTAAAATAACGATGAAAAAACCAAAGAACAACGGATGAAACAGCACCGAAAAAATCGACTGCTTTTCACTTGAGTTCGCCTCAATTGCTCGCCCTACTTGTTCTGATTTGGGAACTTCTTTCAAAAATAATGAAGTAAAGCAAAACCCAATAAATGCCACCACACCCGCTGCAAAAAAAGGTGTCCGTGTTCCAAAAACGGCCAATAATCCACCAATTCCCGGACCAATTATAAATCCACCACTAATCGCAGCTGACACGTATCCCATCGCTTTTGATCGTTCTTTCAATGTGGTTAAATCCGCGACATAGGCTGTAACAGACGGCATAATACAAGCGGCTGAAGCTCCACCAATCAAACGCGAAACATAAAACCATGAAACCGACTGCGCCCAACCAAATAAAAATTCCGAGATAGAAAACAAACCTAATCCCAAAACAATCATTCGTTTTCTTCCCCATTTATCAGAAGCATGCCCAGCAAATGGCGAAACAATCAGCTGTGCAAATGCAAAAATGGAGACCATCAACCCCATCGTGGTCCCACTTAAATGCATTTCTTCCTTTAACAGTGGCAAGACTGGAATCACCAATCCCACACCCAAAAATACCAAAAACAAGTTAGCATAAGCCAACAGTAACATCTTTTTCTTCAATTAATCCCTCCTGATTCAATCACTTACTAAAAGGTGTTAGCACACCTCCCACCATTGTACTCAATAGCTATCATACTAGTCAAAAAAAGCACATTGGCAATGTGCTTTTTTCCGTTACTTTTTTAACACAACTAAAATAATTAATCTCAATGCTATAATTCCCATCACAATCGCAAAAATTAGGGGATTTTGTAACCAAATAAATAAATAGCCCAAATAAGGAATCCGCAATACAAATGATCCAACATAATTTTCAGCTGTCACTACCTTCAAATCGTCTATCTTATTATTGTCTCCCCGAGTGGTTGCTACATCATCCGCGATTGATACAACGCGATGCGTCACAATCATGCCGGAATCAAGGAAACTGATGATTTCGCCATTTTTTACTTGCGAGAATGGTTCAACAGCAGTTAGGATATAATCTCCTATCTTAAGGGTCGGTTCCATACTTGCACTAATTACTGTATATCCTTTATAACCAAAAACCCCTTGACTAGAAGGGGCTGAAAAAAAATTTACAACGGCAATCATCATAAAAAACATTACGATAATTGTCTCAATACACCGCTTAAATGTACGAACTATACGCATGGTAACCTTCCTCTACCCTATTTCTTCTACTCTAATCAGGTTATTTGGTTTATCTGAATAATAAATATATTTTTTATCCGCCGCCAGTACCGAAATCCGGCTAATAAATTTTCTATCGGGATAATGAGCTTGTACTTCTTCCGACAACGGTTCTAAATAGTTGATAAATGCGGCCGGCTTCAACGATTCATCCACCAATCGCACCTGATAGCGAAGGATATTTTTTTTTAAGTCTACTTCTCCTTTTGAGAGACACTCAAACTGATTATTCGAGGTTCTCTGGGCTTGCACGACGTAATTGCGTTCCACAAATAGTTTTGACACTCCATTAATGACTTGCATTTGGACACTGATGAGTTTCCCCTCACGTCTGGTTGTCGCCTCATCTTCGAAATTTGTAACATCCGTCAATACAAATTTCAATGATGCTCGTTGATTTTCCGAAAAACGTTTGCAATAAGCAACAAACTCCTGCCGACTCAAGGCCTCGTTAACAAAATTCGTCTTTACTATATCCACTTTTGTATCATTATTTCTAATCGTCGTCGCTAAATAATTCTTATTTTTTATGTTTGCTTGGTTGAGATACTCTTTTAAATGATATGTTCCCCAAAATACTATACAAGGTAATACGATAATAATGATTAATTTAAAAAAATAACTACTTTTTTTCATTCAACCAAACCTACCTGCCATCTACAATTGAAGTATACTTCCTACTTCTTAAAATATAACACCAGTAATAAGATTGCAATAGCAAAACAGATAGATAGTAAAATAATTGGGTTACTTAATTGTGAAGAGACGTATCCCAATTTTGGAATACGATAACGATATTGTCCAATATAGTTATCCTTGGTAATCAGCACATCATCAACATTCGGATTGGTGTCACCTTTAACCGTGATCCCTTTATCTGTAATTGATGTAATTCGGTGAGTGACTATGGTTTGATCATCATGTAAATATGAAATCACATCACCAACCTTCAACTCATCATAAGGTGTCAATTGGTCAATAATATAGTCCCCTGAGTCAAATGTTCCTCGCATACTGTCACTCAAGACGGTATATCCTTTGTACCCAAACAACCCTTTGCCATCTGCCGCTGAAGAGTAATTCAAAAAAGCAAATAACAAAACGATTGCCACAAAAATCGTTGCAATAACATTCAATACTGTGGAAATTGTTTTTTTCATAAATCCTCCTATTGACCAGCGACTGATTCTTCAGATGGCGTAGTCTGACTCTCTGTTGAATCATCCGTGGTTGTATTGGTCGATGAACCTGTTGTATCGGACATTGCAGTACTACCATTCGTTTCAGTACCGGAAGACGGCACAATTGTACCACTCGAATCAGAAGTAGTACTTGTATTCTTTTCAGCCGAAGAAGGTGTCACGTCCTTAGCTTTTACAAACGACCGTGCAGATACAGCAGGAATAGAAATTGAGATGGCGCTGTAATCAGTTATACTTGTATTTCCATTGGGATCAACAGAAAAATACAATTTAAATCGGAAAGTACTAGCTATCTTAGTTGTTTTAATAATCACTTTCATATAGTTGCCATCACTTGAAAAGACGGTTTGTGACGAATCAATCGTAAAGTCATCATTCTGACTAACTATCGAGAACGTGGTAAGACTCTCTGCAAGCAAACCACTTTTAGTAAATTTAATGTACACAGGTACACTATATTCTCCATCATTCAAAGCAATATTAGTCTGGTCATATCGCAATTCAAAAGCCACTTGAGACGAATTGGTTTCGAAATCTCTTGATGAACTAATACTATTGCTCGTTAAGTGATTATATACTTCAGCTAATTGATCAACTTCGTTCACCGAAACAAGCCTTCGACTAAACAACACTGTCTGGTTATCAGCCTTACTAACTAATTGCAATTCGGCCGTTTTACCGCCGCTTGACGAATTCTGTTTAATAGTTACGCTTGTATCAGATTGAGCCGTAATTGCAAAATTGTTCGTATCACTCACTTGCCATGTGGCATAATTGGACAAATTTGACAAAGTCGCTTCGCTTTTCGAACTACCATTATGTTGCTGCGTAGCATACTTCAAGTTCACTCCAGTACTTCTAGTATAGATGGTTGTATTCAATTTCACACCAGAATTGTGAAGAGTAAAATCTGTATTTAACAAAAATGGATAAACGATGTTTCCAAACTCAATGTTCGATAGATTCCCACTAATCCAACCCATTTTTAAAAAGAAAGCCAAATTTGCACTACTATCAACCTTAAATGTAGTTTCAGGTTGTTTTATCGTAACCTTAATTCCATCACCTGGGAATACTTCAACATTCGCTTGCGCGACATGGTTTTCAATCAAGAAACTCTTACTTACTTTATCGATTTCTGCAGAATTCAAAGTATTTTTCAATTTAATGTAAATTACGCCTTCATTTAATTGTTTATAATCTCCATTATTAATAACTGTATAGTAAATATTCTGTGCAACATAATATTTATCATTAATAAATGTGGCATTTTTGGGCCAACTATCCTCATTAGTTTCATTTGCGGTTTTGCCATTATGATCGGTTATCGCAAATGTTTTTGAAGATGTTTTCGTCTCTCCAATATTCGCGGTGATTGTAACATAAAACTTGAACTCGCCCTCTTTGTAATAGCTGTCTGGAAAATCGGCGTTTTTTGTCACTTGCATTTGCGTTTGTTTTTTAGTTTCTCCATAAAAATGCACGGTTTCTGGTAAAGATAGTGTAAAATATTTTTCCAGATCTCTAATAGGTAGCTTACCGTCCTTGTCACTACTAATTTTTACGTTGAGTGGAACATCTCCAAAATAACCCAAATCACCTGTTTTTAGCTCAATCATTGGTGTATTAGTCTTGGTGACGGGTGTTGTATATTTTTCAAATGACAGTTCTAAGTTCCCAGTAATATTTATGCCCGATACCGTACTTGCATTGCTTTCAGCCATCTCTAGTGACAAATTCATTGGAATCGTCTTTGTATCTGTAAGGTAGGCATACGTTGCATGAATTGGCGACATCAAAAAAAGGGCGCACCCACCAATGAGTGCGACGAACCAGTAAAGTTTGCCTTTCATCGTGAACACGTCCTTTCTTAATTAACGCTTCTCTTTTTCCTGAAATCTATTAGTTATTTGATGCAAGTTTTTGTTGAACATTTACCGTAATAGCATCAGTCAAGCTATCTAAGAATGTATTTGTTGAACCATTATTACGACCTTCTGCAGCAAAGTTTTCTGCAAGACTATTATAAGGAACATGTACAATTAGCGTAAATGTCAGTTTCTTCGTACTTTCGTCATTTGCGGAAAAATTAATTGTTTCAGTTGCAGAGCTAAGTTGTTCATTTTCTCCACCATTGTTAAAAAGTACTACATAATCGATAGCTTTACTAATACCGTTTGTATTCAAAGCAATCGTTCCAGTTGCATCAACAGATCCTGTATAAGAAACAGTTATTGTTGTTTTAAAAGTGTCCCCAGGAAGAACATCTGAAAAGGAAGAACCTGTTTGTGCCGATATATTGTCATTTTTTAAGGATAATGGTTTATTGTCAGTTTTCAATGATGCATAGTCATCGCCACTACCTGTATTTCCTTTATAAGTCCAGTCTGAATGTTCTTCACCTAAACTCACTTGCCCTTTTGTTAATGCCAATTGACCATCTACACTTTTGCTATCTGTGAAGTATGCATAAGTGCCATAAGTAGCTACGCCGATAAATAATAGTGCTAGCAATAAAATTGAGTACTTACGATTTTTTCGGTTGGTATCTTTTTGTGATTTTTGCTCTGATTTGTTAAACATTTTCTTAAACTTCCTTTTCCTATTTAATTTTTTTGTTTCATCCAACGTTGCATATAATAACAGGAACAAAACTGAAATGCAACAATTTTGTTTAAAAAAACAACTAGAATATTTCTGTTATTTTTTTTGTTTGCATTATTTTTACTTTTCTCAATTACAAACAATCTTTCATTCTGAATTTTTTTTTATTCATTTATTTTATCTACCATTGTTTATAAATAAATAAACCCATGTTTCAAAATGAAATAGAAATATACATTTTCGATATTTTACTTGTTATTTAATATAAATTACTCTGAATATTTTTACTGAGAAAAATAAATTTGTTCTTTCAATCACAAAAAGATAGCAGAATTTTTCTTAGTTAGAATCACTCATAATTATAACAGACAGCACCTTTCTGTTATAGTTATGATAAGCGCAATTGAAATCAATTTTTAAATTAATTCAACTAAAACTAGCTATACATCAATCAATTTGATTTTTGACGAATGTTCTAACGCACCTTTTTATAAGCGTTTAATTAAAACTGTTCTAATCAATCTCTCAATAATTAAACAACTTCTTTCTTCGTAAACCAGTTTACAAGAGCATAATTCCTTCAAACATTTATTTTTTTTCATCAAAAAATGGTTTCACCAAATGTTTTTTTATCTAAAAACATTTGGTGAAACCATCCCTATTCTCACTACCTCATTCATTTTGTTTTTCAATAAAGCTGAGTGGTTCGACCTGATAAAGTTCAGTCAAAATTTGATTAACTGCTGCAAATACCCGCTCATGATCCTCCGTCTTTTCAGGATTTGAAAGAGTGTACGTATTGTCCCTTGTTTTATAAATGATTTGATTGTCTGCTTCAACGACAGTAATCAGTTGTTCTCCCTTACAAAATTGAACATATTCTTCATCAAAATCCATCACTAATTTTTGACGAAATCCTTCAAACATGGCTAATTCTTTGACGAGGGATACGACATCTAATTGATCCAATGATCGCTCCATCCCTTTGTATTTCAATGAATAGGTTGTACATTTGACCGTTGGACAAGCATTACATCCCCCATCTACGAAATCATGCGTACTTTCAATCACCACAGCATTCATCGTTTTTCCCTCCATTCATTCTTTATGTGATAAAGATAACATGTTTACGAAGAAATAACTAGTTCCAATGAAAGAGTGTTATATCGTAAAAAAGTATGATAAAATGACTTGTATCTTGTAACTTATATACAAAAGGAGCGAGTTTCTTGCCTAAATTAAAAAAAATAATCTCTGCGCTTTTTTCTTTGCCTATTCTTTTTTTGCTTTCGCCTGTAATTGTTCAAGCGGATACCCAGATGGAAGTTGCTTCTATTATGAACATTGGCAAAAGTCTTCTATCTTTATTTACAATTAATTATGAATTAATTTTTGGATTTGGTAGTTTTCTAAATGGTCTGTTGTTCCTGCTCATCGCCTGGGCAATTCCTTCGTCAAAAGACACAGAAAAAATGAATGACCCACACTTAAGTTTAAAAAAGCGGCAACAACTTCACCAAGCTTCTAATATTATCTGGAAGAAAATAATGGTGCTTATTGGCCTTATCTTCATTTTACTCGGTATTATATTGATTACTATTTCTGCTATAATGTAAAAAAAAACGATTCAAGCTTGACCACACTTGTCACTTAAATGTCAGAGTGACTAGTTGAGCTTGAATCGTTTTTCATTTAATTACCCATTTTTTACGACATGGCGTTCAAATGGATCATCACTAATGCCTTGCTCCAACACCAGTTTGGCGTACTCTTTCGCAGTAAACAAGGAATGATCCCGATAATTACCACAGCTTTCAATTGAAACGCCTTGCACATCTTCCCATTGAGTTTCATTAGCAATGACCGTTAACACATCCGTCAAAACTTCAGCCACTTCAGTCGCACTATGTGAGCCCCAAGTGATTAAATGAAATCCTGTTCGACAGCCAAATGGGGAAATATCGATAATCCCATCTAAACGATCCCGCATTAAATCTGCAAATAAATGTTCCAACGTATGCATACCTGCTGTAGGCATTTCCTTTTCATTGGGTTGCAATAGACGCAAATCAAAGTTAGCGATTGTATCTCCCTTTGGTCCGGTTTCTTCCGCAATTAAGCGAACATAAGGGGCCTTTACTTTTGTATGATCCAGTGTAAAACTTTCCACTTCAGCCATCTGTATCTCCTCCTCTTTTTACTATTGCAAGTGTAGTTCACTTATCTTTTATTTGTCAATCATGGTCACCTGACTCTTTTGCTGAAAAATCATAGGAAAAGCCGTCAAAACTCTCACCATCATAATATTTTAACAAGTCCTCAACTGATAATAGTGCAGAGGTCATTGCTGTCGGTGTTTCTTCCAAGGCTTGCGCTTGCTGTTTTTCAAAAAAAAGTTGATAGTTTTCCAACAATTGTCGATACATTTGTTGTTTGGTTCTTCCTTCGCCTGTCATCGTCGGTATTTCACGAAAAAAGCCACGAAAAACGGGGGCTTCATCGACCCATTCAACGGGTAATTCCACTACCGTCAGATGCAAAGCAGCAAATTGTTCATCCATTTTTTTCCCTTACCTTCCTATATCAATGATGCGTTCGACAAAGTCTTCATAAAATTCTTGCTCATGCGATACGACAATGACCGTTCCGGGATAGTTTGCCAAACTAACACGCAAACTCTCTTTGGTTTCATGGTCGATATGATTGGTTGGTTCATCTAGAATCAGCAAATTGCCTTCTCGCATCGTCATTTCTGCTAACTTCACTTTCGTTTGTTCGCCCCCACTTAATAATTGAAGGGATTCTTGTGCCAATTGATTTACTAATCCTGCTTGCGATAAATGACGGCGCAATTCCTTCACTGACGCTTTTGGAAAAATTCGTCCCAAATATTGCAGTGGTGTTTCTAGTGGCGTTTCCCATTCTAATTCTTGGGAAAAATAATTGATTTTGGTGTTCGCGGGAAATTCAAATCCTCCATCCAAAGCGGGAATTTCTCCAATCAATGTTTTTAATAGCGTTGATTTACCAATCCCATTAAATCCCCGAATGGCAATCGTTTCCCCATAACGAATAGTTAATTGAATTGGATCCAACAAAGGCCGGTCGTAACCAATCACCAAATGATCGGTCGTCAATGCCAACGTACTCACGATGGGTTGATACGGAAAACGAAAATTGGGCTTCGGTGCATCTGATGGGGGCGTTAATCGCTCAACTTTAGCCAATTGTTTTTCCCGACTTTTAGCCATCGTTGAACGCGAACCAGCTTTATATTTACGAATGTACGCTTCCGTTTTCGCAATTTGTTTCTTTTGGGATTCATATTGACGCAAATATGTCTCGCGATTGGCTTCTTTCTGCTTTAAAGCTTTGGTTAAATTGCCCGTATATTTGGTCAATTGACCAAATTCAATATCAGCAATATGCGTGGTAATCGCATCTAAAAAGACTCGATCATGGGAAATTACTAGGAAGGTTCCGGTAAATGTTTGCAGAAAATTAGTCAGCCATTCAACGTGACTATCATCCAAATGGTTGGTCGGTTCATCTAATACTAGCATATCGGGCTTTTCTAAAAGAAGTTTTGCCAAAATAACTTTGGAACGTTGTCCACCACTTAACTGACTAAGCGGGCAATCTAACCCCAATACCTGTAAACCCAAACCACTCGCCATCTCTTGAATCAACGTCTCCATTTGATAATAAGTTCCTTGATCCAATTGCGTTTGTAACTGGCCTGCTTTTTCAAGTAGACGCTCATCCAATGTCTCAGCATAATCGGTGTAATATTGAGTAATGGTTTGTTCCATTGTTATTTCTTTTTGAAAAGCCGTTTTAAGAAAAGCAAAGATGGTCAGCTGCTCATCCACCTCAACATACTGGTCCAAGTATCCAAGCTGGCAGTTTTTGGGCATACTGACCTTTCCTTCATCTGGTAATAGCTCGCCGGTAATAATTTTGATTAACGTTGATTTGCCAGCACCATTTTGACCAATCAAGCCAACCTTCTCTCCCTTATTAACTTGTAAATTCAATGATTCATAAAGTAATTTATCCCCAAATTGTTGGGTAATATTTGTCAAACTTAACATATAGACTCCTCTCATATTGTCGAACCAACAAAATCGCTGCAGACAAACGTCTACAGCGATTGTTTCAAATTATCTACTAAACTCATCTATCAGCATATTCAGTCTATCATGGAGTGAAAAAAAAGTCTAGTTTCCTGAAAATGGCTCTTGACGATGGGCAGAGTCAATGAGACGATAAAATAAAAAAAGCGAGGTTTTCCTTTGAATTACCCTTTACTGACTCACCAAATGCCGACTAGAATTCAAACGGTATGGCGTAAAAGCCTTTTTACAACGATTGGGATATGTTTCATTATTGAATTAATCGTATGCTATGTCCTGATACGGATTTTCGATTTTCAACTATTGACTTGGGTGCTTTTGGGCTGTCTTATCGGTCTGACACTCATTTTCGGTAGCATTGCTTATTTTCTTATTCCTTATCGCTATGCCTTTCATCGTTATGAAATTACCGAAGAGGATGTTGCTTTGCAAAAGGGCTACTTTTTCCGTTCAACCACGTATGTTCCGCTAAATCGCATCCAGCATATTGAGACGAATCAAGGACCTTTTTTACGTCAGGCACAATTGATGGAATTAGTTATTCATACTGCTGCCACAGCTCATACTCTATCTGGGCTAGACATTGCACAAGCTCAAACACTCAGGGGACAATTGATTGAACTGGTAAAGGTGGCAAGAGAAGATGTCTGAAGCAAAACATTTTCACCCACTGGCCTTACCGATTCTCTTCTTTTCACGGATCAAAAAATGGTGGCTTATTCTCTTGCCCCTTTTCCCGCGTCTGACAACTGGGGATTGGCGTTCTCTATGGATTTTATTTGCACTTTTCCTTTTGAACGGCGGGAGTGCTTTCTTGAGTTATTGGTTTTACCGCTATCAACTAACAGGAGATCATTTGGAAATTACCCAAGGACTATTTGTTAAAAAAAGACGTCTGATTCCTTATGAACGCATCCAATCAATTCATCAGCGACAATGGTTTTTTCTGAAACCCTTTCATTTGGTTCAGCTGACAGTTGACACGGCCAGCGGGGGGCCGTCAGAAGCAGAAGCAAATTTGCTTGCGGTTCCTGAATCACTACTTCTTGAATTGGAGCACTGTCGAACTACTGGCAAAGAAGAGGTGCCTAATTCTTTAACAAGTAAACCCGAACCAGCAACTGAACAGCTCTCCTCTCTGGTTTATGAGGTAACCAATCGAGATATTTTTCTATTTTCTTTTACTGACCTGGGATTAATTCCACTTTTTTTAGCAGCTCTTTCCTTCGTGAATCAAATTATTCCTGAAAATTGGATGGCGCGCGCAACCAACGAAGGAGAATTGCTTCTTCGCTCGAGTTGGATTTTATTTTCAGTTGCCAGTATTCTTCTCCTAGTGTGCTTGATGCTTGCCTCATTAATCAAGCAGTTCGTTCTCTTCTATCGGTTCCGCGTGACCCGTAGCGCACAAGAGTTACATATTGAAAGTGGCTTATTCGAACGTCGAACAACCATTGTTCCTATTTCAAAAATTCAACAAATCAAACTTAACCAACAATTTTTACGGCAAATTCTAGGTTTGGCTACTGTTCAGATTATTTTAGCAGGTGAACAAGACAAAGAGGATACACTCTCAGGCAAACTTTATTTACTGCCCATTATCTCTCAAAAACTTGTCTATCGAACCTTATCCGAGTTGCTGCCAGAATATCAGATGACTGAACCTACTTTGCAATATGTTACGGCAAAACAGCGGCCATTACTTTGGTATTTTTGGCGCTGGCCACTCGTCATTTTGACTCCAACTATCTTGCTGATTGGTTTGTTTTTTCACTGGTTTGCTTTCATTCCTACTTGCTTACTCATTTTCTTTCTCATCACGGGAATCTACCAACGTAATTTGCAGGCCTTTGCTAGCCATGAAAAGCAATGCATTATCCAAACTGCCCATTTCTTAACAAAAGAACTATCTTTTATTGAACATCGTCGTCTCCAAACTTTTTCAGTAGAGTCGAGTCGTTGGTTATTTCCTAAAAAGAGAGGGCACGTCACAGTGACAACGCTAGCTGGTTCCTCGCCAGAAACTCTGACATTACGTTTCTTATCCTTACATGATATTGAACGCTTGCAGTCTTTTTACACGCAATCAACGACTCGGCACGATGTTACGATTGTTAGCCCTATACAGAAAAGTTGAGGCCGCCACTCATTTCGAGTACCAACATCAATTATTATAGAACCAAAAAAAGCCAATCTTCTAATGAAGATTGGCTTTTGATTGTCGCTTAGAATTCATGGTTGTTTAATGCATCTTCAACAGCCATTTGTGCTTCGATATCTGAAATGCTATAAACATTTTCGCTTGCAACAGTTACTTCTTTCGGTTCCATGTTGCGGTAGCGCGCCATTCCTGTACCTGCAGGAATGATTTTTCCGATGATAACATTTTCTTTTAATCCTAACAATGGATCTTTTTTGCCTCTGATGGCAGCATCCGTCAAGACACGTGTTGTTTCTTGGAAGGAAGCAGCTGACAAGAAGCTGTTTGTTTCTAGTGAAGCTTTCGTAATTCCAAGTAATACTGGGCGAGCCGTTGCTGGTACGCCACCGGCAACCAATGTCTTGTAGTTACGATCTTTGAAATCGGCAATATCTAATAATGTTCCTGGTAAAATATCTGTATCTCCTGGATCCATCACACGTACTTTGCGTAACATTTGACGAACCATTACTTCGATATGTTTGTCGCCAATTTCTACCCCTTGCATCCGGTAAACACGTTGCACTTCACGTAATAAATAATTTTCAACGGATAAAACATCACGTACTTGCAACAAATGTTTCGGCTCAATTGATCCTTCTGTTAAAGGTGCGCCACGGTGAATGACATCCCCTTCAGCAACCTTCATTCGTGCTGTAAATGGTACGGTATACGTACGAGTATCTGTTTTCCCTTTGATAGTAACTTCTTTGGTACGTGTCGCCGCATCTTCAGAAATATCAATTACTTCTCCAGTTACTTCGGTAATGACAGCTTGCCCTTTCGGATTACGTGCTTCAAAAATTTCTTGAACCCGTGGTAACCCTTGAGTGATGTCATCTCCGGCTACCCCGCCGGTATGGAAGGTACGCATGGTTAACTGAGTACCAGGTTCACCGATGGATTGGGCAGCGATTGTTCCTACTGCTTCGCCGACTTCCACTTCGTTCCCTGTAGCAAGGTTACGGCCATAACAATGTTTACATACACCATGTTTTGTATTACATGTGAAGACCGAACGAATCGATACTTCTTCGATATCCGCATCAATGATTTGTTTGGCAATATCTTCAGTAATTAGTTGATTTTTACCGATAATTACTGCACCTGTCGCTGGGTCTTTGACTGATTTATGCGTATAACGCCCAATTAATCGTTCTTCTAGAGATTCAATTAATTCATTGCCTTCACGAATTGCTCGGATATTCAAGCCCCGATCAGTCCCACAGTCGTCTTCACGAATGATAACATCTTGTGCAACGTCTACTAACCGACGAGTTAAATAACCTGAATCGGCTGTCTTCAAGGCGGTGTCGGTCATTCCTTTTCGAGCACCGTGTGTGGAGATAAACATTTCCAAGACAGTTAATCCTTCACGGAAGTTAGAAATGATTGGCAATTCCATGATTCGACCATTCGGCGCAGCCATCAATCCACGCATCCCAGCAAGCTGTGTAAAGTTGGAAATATTTCCCCGAGCTCCTGAATCAGACATCATGAAAATTGGATTTTTCGCATCCAATGATTCCATTAGTTTTTGTTGGATTTGATCTTTTGCGTCATTCCACACACCAATCACTCGTTCATAACGTTCGTCATCAGTAATCAACCCACGACGGAACTGTTTGGTAATTACTTCCACTTGCTTGTGTGATGCTTCAATGATGTCATGTTTTTCATGGAGTACCATGATATCTGCAATCCCAACCGTAATCCCAGCAGTTGTTGAGTGTTTATAACCTAAGTCTTTCATGCGGTCAAGCATATTAGAAGTTTCTGTTACTTTAAATCGTTTGAAGACTTCCGCAATGATGTTTCCTAAGTTTTTCTTCTTAAATGGTTGCACTAATTCCTGCTCTGCAATAAATGCAGGAATATCTTGACCATGATCAACAAAATATTTATCAGGTGTTTGTACTGTTAAGTTAAAGTCTGTTGGTTCATTTAAGTAAGGAAACTCTGGTGGCATAATAGAGTTAAAGATAACTTTACCGACTGTCGTCACCATTAAGCGGCCTTTTTGTTCTTCGGTAAATGGTTTTTCTCCAAGAGCATTAGGATTCACGGCAATTCTTGAGTGTAAATGGACATAGCCATTTCGCCATGCAGTGACCGCTTCATCCATATCACGGAAAAGCATTCCTTCCCCTTCGCGACCTTCTTCTTCCATTGTTAGGTAGTAGTTTCCTAAGACCATATCTTGGGAAGGCGTTACGACTGGTTTGCCATCTTTTGGATTCAAAATATTTTGAGCAGCAAGCATCAACATACGTGCTTCAGCTTGGGCTTCCTCATTCAATGGTACGTGAACAGCCATTTGGTCCCCATCGAAATCCGCATTATAGGCTTCACATACTAATGGGTGCAAACGAATCGCACGACCTTCGACTAGTACGGGTTCAAAAGCTTGAATTCCTAGACGGTGAAGCGTAGGTGCCCGGTTTAATAGGACAGGGTGTTCTTTAATCACATCTTCTAATACATCCCACACGTCATCTTCTTGGCGTTCAATTTTGCGTTTTGCATTTTTGATGTTTGAAGCTAATTCGCGTTTTACAAGTTCGTGCATCACAAATGGTTTAAACAACTCAATTGCCATTTCCTTTGGTAGACCACATTGGTACATTTTCAAGAATGGTCCAACAACGATAACGGAACGGCCAGAGTAGTCTACCCGTTTTCCTAATAAGTTTTGACGGAAACGTCCTTGTTTCCCTTTTAGCATATGGGACAATGATTTCAAAGGACGATTCCCTGGGCCTGTTACTGGACGGCCACGACGACCATTATCAATCAATGCATCCACAGCTTCTTGTAACATACGTTTTTCATTTTGGACAATAATATTTGGTGCATTCAAATCTAACAATCGTTTCAAACGGTTGTTCCGATTGATTACGCGTCGGTACAAATCATTCAAATCAGATGTGGCAAAACGACCACCTTCTAATTGAACCATTGGGCGCAAATCTGGCGGAATGACAGGAATGACGTCCATTACCATCCAACTTGGTTTATTCCCTGAAGAACGGAAAGCTTCTAAAATATCGAGACGACGAATGGCACGTGTCCGTTTTTGACCAGAAGCTGTTTTTAATTCTTCTTTTAATTCTATTACTTCACCATCTAAATCAACATTATCTAATAATTGTCGAATGGCTTCGGCACCCATTGCTGCATTGAATTCTTGACCATATTGGGCACGTTTTTCGCGATATTCGCGTTCTGTTAGTAGTTGTTTTGCTTCTAAGCTAGTATTCCCAGCATCAATGACAACATAGGAAGCAAAATAAATGATTTCTTCCAATGCCCGAGGACTCATGTCTAAGACAAGCCCCATTCGAGAAGGAATACCTTTAAAGTACCAAATATGTGATACAGGTGCGGCTAGTTCAATATGACCCATTCGTTCACGACGAACTTTTGAACGGGTGACTTCAACACCACAGCGGTCACAAACAATTCCTTTGTAACGGATACGTTTGTATTTTCCACAAGCACATTCCCAGTCTTTGGTTGGGCCGAAGATACGCTCGTCAAATAACCCTTCACGTTCGGGTTTTAAAGTACGATAGTTAATGGTCTCAGGTTTTTTAACTTCCCCATAAGACCAGCTTCTAATTTTTTCTGGAGAAGCCAAACCTATTTGCATACTTTCGAATTTATTTACATCGATCAAAAGGGGTTCCCTCCATTTCATTTCATGGCTATAGCAAAAGTGGTTCGTCACCAAAACAGGTGACGATCACTTCATTAATCTAAAGGATTTTCGACTGCTTCTTCGTCTTTCGGCGTTACAGTAGGTTTTTGGTGTTGTGCATCACGTGCACTTTGTTGTTCTGCAAACTTAGTTAGTGCATCGACCGTAATTAAGTCATCGTCTTCGTCATCCATATCGCGTAATTCAATTTCTTGATCATCGATATCCAAGACACGCATGTCCAAGCCAAGTGATTGCAATTCTTTCACCAATACACGGAAGGATTCCGGTACACCTGGTTTTGGAATTGGTTCACCTTTGACGATGGCTTCATATGTTTTCACACGACCAACAACGTCATCTGATTTGTAGGTTAAGATTTCTTGTAAAGTATACGCAGCACCATATGCTTCCAGTGCCCATACTTCCATTTCTCCAAACCGTTGTCCACCAAATTGAGCTTTTCCTCCGAGTGGTTGTTGCGTAACCAACGAGTATGGTCCAATTGACCGCGCATGCAATTTGTCATCAACCATGTGGGCCAATTTAATCATATACATGACACCGACTGAGATCCGTCCATCGAAAGGCTCACCTGTACGACCATCGTAAAGGATTGTTTTGGCATCTTTGGCCATTCCTGCTTCACGAACGGTTTCCCATACATCTTCATCGGATGCTCCATCAAAGACAGGTGTTGCTACATGAATACCCAATTGACGAGCAGCCATGCCCAAATGCAATTCTAGTACTTGTCCAATATTCATCCGCGATGGTACCCCTAAAGGATTCAACATGATGTCAACTGGTGTGCCGTCTGGTAGGAAAGGCATGTCTTCTTCCGGCATAATGCGCGAAACAACCCCTTTATTTCCGTGACGACCAGCCATTTTATCGCCTTCATGTATTTTCCGTTTTTGTACAATATATACGCGAACAAGCATGTTTACACCTGGAGACAATTCATCTCCAGCTTCACGTGTAAAGATTTTCACATCATGAACGATTCCGCCACCGCCATGAGGAACACGCAAGGATGTATCACGAACTTCCCGTGCTTTTTCCCCGAAAATAGCATGTAATAGTCGTTCTTCAGCGGATAGTTCTGTTACCCCCTTAGGCGTTACTTTTCCGACAAGAAGATCGCCATCTTTCACTTCTGCTCCAATGCGAATGATACCCATTTCGTCCAAGTTCTTCAAGGCATCTTCACCGACGTTTGGAATTTCACGCGTAATTTCTTCAGGTCCTAATTTTGTATCACGGGCTTCTGATTCATATTCTTCAATATGAACAGACGTATAGACATCATCTTTTACAAGACGTCGACTCATGATAACCGCATCTTCATAGTTGTATCCTTCCCAAGTCATGAAGGCGACTAGAACATTTTGTCCTAAAGCCATTTCTCCATTTTCCATCGAAGGTCCATCTGCTAAGGTATCGCCTTTTTCCACTTTTTCACCTAATAAAACGAGTGGACGTTGGTTATAACTTGTACCTGAGTTTGAACGACGGAATTTTGTAATTGCGTAAGTGTCTAACGTTCCATTGTCACGACGAACCCGAATTTCCTTGGCATCAACATATTCCACAACACCGTCTGCTTTACATAGCAGTGCTGCTCCTGAGTCATGGGCAGATTTGTATTCCATCCCTGTTCCTACCCAAGGAGATTTTGGATTGATCAGTGGCACCGCTTGACGTTGCATGTTGGCACCCATTAAGGCCCGGTTGGAGTCATCATTTTCCAAGAATGGAATACAAGCGGTAGCGACCGCAACTACTTGTTTTGGTGACACATCCATATAATCCACTTTGTCAATGGAGATTTCTAAGTTTTCACTTGTCGCACGAGCCATAACGACAGAATTTTTAAAGGTTCCATCTTCATTTAGTGGACTGTTTGCTTGGGCTACAACATAATGGTCTTCAATATCAGCTGTCAGGTAGTCGATAGTATCTGTTACCCGACCCGTTTCGCGATCTACACGACGATACGGTGTTTCAATAAAGCCATATTTGTTAACTTTTGCATACGAAGCTAAACTGTTAATTAACCCAATATTTGGTCCTTCAGGTGTTTCAATTGGACACATCCGACCATAGTGAGAATAATGCACGTCACGTACTTCATAACCAGCACGATCACGTGTTAATCCACCAGGTCCTAAGGCTGAAAGACGACGTTTGTGCGTCAACTCACCTAATGGATTGGTTTGATCCATGAACTGTGATAATTGAGAAGAACCAAAAAATTCTTTGATGCTTGCTACCACTGGACGAATATTGATTAATTGTTGTGGTGTCAAGGTTTCCGTATCTTGAATAGACATCCGTTCACGGACAACCCGTTCCATCCGTGCTAATCCAATACGGAATTGATTTTGTAACAACTCACCCACTGAACGAATACGACGATTACCTAAATGGTCGATATCATCCACTTTGCCAATTTTTTCCATTAAGTTAAAGAAATAACTCATCGCAGCAATAATATCCGCTGGTCGAACCGTACGTACTTCTGGTCCAAAATATCCGTTACCGATGATGTTAATTTCACGTTCTGGATCAAGTGGTGAGTAAACTTTGATGACTTGAACAGTCATTGGGTCGGTCACAACACCGTCTTCAGATGGATAATACGTGACAGAGTTCAATCCGTTGGTCAGATATTCCCCTAAGGTATCATCCATAATTTGATGGGTAATAACGGTTCCTTTTTCAACGATGATTTCACCTGTCTCTGGGTCAACCAACGTTTCGGCTAACGTTAAGTTTAATAAACGTGTCCGTAAATCTAATTTTTTGTTTACTTTGTAACGTCCAACAGCTGCTAAGTCATAGCGACGTGGGTCGAAGAAACGTGCATTCAGCAAGTTTCTTGAGCTATCCGCTGTTTTCGGTTCACCTGGGCGAAGTCGTTCATAGACATCTTTTAGCCCTTCTTCAGTACGAGAATCACTTGCATTTTTGTGCAAATCTTTTTCAATCGTGTTCCGTAATGATTCACTTTCGCCAAAAATTTCGAAAATCGTGTCATCTGAACCAAAACCTAGTGCACGAACCAATACCGTTAACGGAATTTTACGTGTCCGGTCAATTCGAACATACGAAATATCTTTGGCATCTGTTTCCATTTCTAGCCATGCACCACGGTTAGGAATAACCGTTGATCCAAAGCCTTCTTTACCATTTTTGTCCACTTTCCCATGGAAATACACACCTGGTGACCGAACCAATTGGGAAACGATAACCCGTTCTGCCCCATTGATAATAAAGGTTCCTTGCTCAGTCATTAAAGGAAAATCACCAAAGAAGACTTCTTGGGATTTGATTTCTCCTGTTTCGCGGTTCGTCAGACGTAAGGTTACATGCAATGGCGCAGAATAGTTTGCATCGTGTGCACGAGCTTCTTCCACCGTGTATTTAGGTGTTTTTAATTCATAATCCACAAATTCTAGCGACAAGTTTCCATTAAAATCATCAATTGGCAAAATGTCTTCAAACATTTCTCTTAGTCCTTCATCTAAAAACCATTGATAAGAGTCCGTTTGAATTTCAATTAAATTCGGTAATTCCAATACTTCACTGATCCGTGCGAAACTTCTTCGTTCGCGGTGCTTTCCGTATTTTACTACGTGTCCAGCCAAGCTCTTCACCCCTCTAAATTTTCTTCCAAAAATTGCTACCACAATTTTTACAGTATTGTTACAAAAATTAAATTTTAGTGACAATGAACATTTTTTGCGGGTTTAGGACAAAAAAAAACCAAAAATAGAGACTCTTCAAAAAGGAAGCTTTCTACTTTTGTTTCTTATCCTTAAGCCGAAACGGACAATATTTCGTTTCTGCTCTTTGCACTTACGATAGTTTTTGCATCTCCTTATTATAAAGGTATTTTCATACTGTGTCAAGGAATTTTCTAGTGCTCTCTCAAATAGACAGGCTCCCTACCAAAAGCTATACTACAAGTAAAGATATTGTGAGAAAGGAGCTTTTTTTTGTCAACAAAAGAAACCATTCTATCCTTATTAAAACAAGCCCCAGATACCGTTTTTTCTGGAGCTGCTCTAGCTGAGCAACTCCACGTTTCTCGAACAGCTATTTGGAAGGCCATTCGTGAGTTAGAAAAAAGTGGTTATACCTTTGAACATCTTGCAAGTGGCTATCGGTATGTGCCCAGTGACATCCTTGCAGCTGATGAGTTGGCTTCACAAGACATTGCTAAAGAAAATATCGTCATCAAAGAGGAAACCCTGTCAACCATGATGGATGCACGACAAGCGGCTAATGCCGGGCAAACGACACCAGCCTTGTTTCTTGCCGAATCGCAAACTGCAGGCCATGGAAGGTTTGGCCGCCCCTACTTCTCACCTAAGGGTCAAATCTATATGAGCCTTTTGCTTGAACCCACTCAAACATTTGCCCAGCTTCCCCAGTACACCTTGCTAGCTGCCGTTGCTGTGGCCAAAGCGATTGATGAAGTTACCAATAAAACCTCTGAGATTAAATGGGTCAACGATATTTATTTGGACGGAAAAAAAGTTTGTGGCATTCTTTCTGAAGCAACAAGTGATATTGAAGCTGGTAGGGTGAAACATGTCATTATCGGTATGGGACTAAATGTCTCAATTGATCCAAAAGAATTCCCGGTGGCAATTCAAACGCGTGCAACCTCTCTATTTAAAGGGGAGCAAGCCCCCGTGCTCCGTAATCAGCTCATTCAATTGATTTGGAAAAATTTCTTTTCTCTCCTGGATTCCTTGCCAGATCAATCGTATATGGATACGTATCGAAAAAAATCGTTTGTTCTAGGTAAACAAGTTTCCTTTACCATCCAAAAACAATCATTTACAGGCATTGCTCAAAAAATAACCAATACCGGTGAGCTCATTGTTCAGACAGATCAAGGTGAAAAAAAACTATCATCCGGAGAAATTAGTTTGACAAAAATCGAATAATTCCACCTAAAAAAACTGCTTGTATCAGCCACCTAACGCGGCCAATACAAGCAGTTTTTTTACCTTAGAATAAGTTGAACAACAAATGTTGCCGCATACACACTGTTAAACAAAATCATATTTTTGATAGCATACCCAAAACTTTTAGGATGAGGCAGACTTTGACGATGTGCTCTAAGATTTTTGCGGATTTTTGGAAAGGTAAGGAAGACCAATAATTGTGGCCAACCAAAAACACCAAACGGCAAACCTAGTAAAATCATCAAATAACAGGCCAACATTAGTAAACGGAAAAGGAGGATGCCTTGATCCCGTCCAATATAATATACCAACGTGTAACGGTGATTCTTAATATCCGTTTCTAAATCACGCAAATTATTCGCTAACATAATATCTGCAATGGTAAACACTAACGGTGCCGCAGCCAAAATAATGGCTATGATTTGCCAAAAATGGCCCGTTAGTGCAAACACACCTGTTTTCCATTGAAAATCCAAGAAAAAAATAGGCGCTTGGACCGTATTGACATAAACTGTAATGACAAAAATTCCCAAGCCCATTGTTACACCACTGAATAATTCTCCAAGTGGCATTCGTGACAAAGGAATGGGCCCAAACGTATAAAACACACCGATAAAACAAACCACTCCGCCAAGAACCAATAGCAGCCATCCCGTCAACCAGCTAAGAATGAGTCCAATCCCTGCAGTAATCGCCAGCATGCCAAAAATCAAGTTTCGAATCACAACTGGATCTAAATGTTCACGTCCAATGACATTCTCTTGGTATTTATAATCATTGGATTTAGCTTTCTCAAAGTCCATATAATTATTAATGGCAGTCGTTGTCATATCAAAGAGAAACATGGCTACAAAAAAAAGAATAGTATACCCAAATTGAAACTGATGAAAATAACTAAGCGAAAATAAAGATCCTATTAAAAAAGGATATACGCTCGCAATTTTGGTTCGAATTTCAACAACTTCTAAAAAAGTACGTACGGTCATCGGTTGCATCTCATGCTCTCCTATCATTTCAAATCATCGCGATTACCCATTGTAAAACCTGAGTCTCCACCAAGTTCAAAGTTATCTTTTATTCCATTTGTGACATAGACGACACCTTCCCTGGTCACAAAAATAGCATCCGTTCCTTTAGGAGTCTCATTCTCAATGTATTCCAGTCCCGCCTTAACACCCTTATCAAAAGCAACGGTCGTCAGACCATCCCCATCAATGGATTTATCGGTCACCACCGACACACTGGCAAGATCATTTTCGTAAGGATACCCTGTCTTCGAATCAAAAATATGGTGGTATTTTTTTCCATCAACTTCCAGATACCGCTCATAAATACCCGATGTCACAATCGTTTTATTGGCTTCTTTGATTGTACCCAAAACATTGCCTCGCGCACTATTTGGATCTTGAATGCCAATCGTCCAAGGTTCATCTGCACCTCTTGGACTATGCCCCATCACAAAAACATTGCCCCCTAAATCGACGATTGCTGTTGTAACCTTATTTTTTTTCAAAACTTTTACAACTTCATCGGTAATATACCCTTTCGCAATCGCACCTAAGTCAATAATCATGCCTTTTTCTTCTAAATACACGGTCTTCTCTTGATCATTAAACTGGACTTTTTTGTAATCAATGTGTTTCAATGCTTCATCAATCTCTGATTGTGCCGGCTTCCTTGCATCATCGAAACCAATTCGCCACAATTGTGTAATCGCACCGATTGCCATGTTAAAACCACCATTGGATTTTTCGCTGTACATATAGGCTTCTTTTAGTAGGTAATACATGTCATCAGTAACTTTAACTGGTTTGATTCCCGCCTCTTCATTAATTTTGTCTATTTCGGAACCGCCTTGATTGATGGTAATTTCATCGCCCAATTTTTCAATTCGTGCAAAGGCTGGCTTTAAAGCAGCTTCTTTGCCTTCATCATAAATTCGAATTCTAGTATACGTTCCTAATAAAAATTTTTCTTGTGCATACGGTTCTTTACGAATGGTGGTTGCTGCATTTGAGGAAGTGCTCGTAGTTTTTGATTGTGCTGCGGATGAACCACAGCCGGATAACACGATTGTAATGGCTATCATAAATAAAAAGATGCTATGTTTTTTTTTCATTTTGTTCTCCTAACCTCATGGTGATTTCTCATCTATCATAGCGTATTTCCCTTACGATAAGCAATGCTCTTTTGATGAATGGTGGTGTTTTTCTTTTCCATCTTCTCTTCGTATTCGCTCTGAAATCAGTTGTTCAAAAGAAAAAACCTGACGTTGTTTTTACGTCAAGTTTTTTCGCCATGTTAATAAAGTTGTTTGATTTTATTTTTCAACGTAGTTATCAACTTCAATTGTTTTTGTATCGCCTTTTTCTGCTGCATTGATTAATTGATCAGCATACAAAACGAATGAATGGAAGCTGTGTGTTGCACCCGTTACGACATCAATGTTTCCTGGAGTACCATCTTTTTTAGCCATTTCAGATACTAGTTCTTCATTGAATTTTTCAATGTATTCTTTTGGTGAAATACCTGATTTTGCCTTCATGTTTTTATTGTAATCCGCATCGTCTTTTTTCGATTTTCCATCTGCATTTAGGTAATCAAAATTCGATTCAGTAATCTTTCCATCTTTAACTACAATTGAGAAAACAGCATGGTAACCATTGTTATCATTTAATTCTTTTAATGTATACGTACCATCTTTTAATGTTGCTCCGTTGTCAATCTCAATTTCTTTTGTATCACCACTTTGAGCTGCTTGAATAAGTTGTTGCGCATAATTTTGGAACGAATGGAAGCTATGCGTTGCCCCAGTCACTACTTCAATATTGCTTGGATTTTGTGTAGACACTAATTCTTCATTGAATTTTTCAATGTATTCTTTTGGTGAAATACCTGATTTTGCTTTCATATTTTTGTTATAATCAGCATCATCTTTCTTTGATTTACCATCTGCATTCAGGTAATCGAAGTTTGATTCACTGATTTTTCCATCTTTGACTACAATTGAAAAATTAGCATGATAACCATTGTTATCGTTTAATTCTTTCAATTTATATGTACCATCTTTCAGAGTCATTCCTGCACTTGCACTTGATTCCGTTGTTTTGCTTGTTGAGCTAGTTGTTGTTGAACTTGATGATGTTGTTGATTTTTCGTTGTCAGAAGAGCAACCTGCTAAGACAAGTCCCGAAAGTACCAACATTGTGATTCCTGTAACAATTTTCTTCTTTTTCATTTGTTCCCCCACCTTTTTTCTTTTCTCACAAATCTATTTGTGATTATATTAACATTGTAATCCGTTTACATAGTATTGTCAATCGTTTCCACAAGTGATTTTCTATAATGTGAAGCTTTTTATCTTTTTTAAGTGAAATTTCATTTTACTCTTTAATTTGTGAAATATCGGGAAAACTCATTAGACAAATCTTAAAAAAAACTTTATACTATAATGGATTATATCGTAATCTATCGACTATTTTATTATAAGGAGAGATTTTCATGGCTAAGACGAACATTGTCGTAGTTGGGGCCGGCTATGCAGGTGTAGCTGCTACCAAATTTATGGCGAAGAAGTTCAAAAAAGATTCAGATGTAGCAATTACACTGATTGATCGTCATTCTTACCATACAATGATGACAGAGTTACATGAAGTAGCTGGTGGAAGAGTAGAACCAACGGCAATTCAATATGATTTGCAACGTTTGTTTGCTCATCAAAAAAATGTCACATTAATTACCGATACGGTGACGGGCATTGACAAAGAACAAAAATCGGTCAAAACTTTACGTGGCAACTACCCATTTGATCACCTCATTTTAGGTATGGGGGGCGAACCAAATGATTTTGGTACGCCTGGGGTAAAAGAAAATGGATTTACGCTATGGTCATTCCAAGATGCCTTGCGCATTCGTGAACATATCGAACAAACAGTTGCCAAAGCCGCGATTGAACCTGATGCAGCCGTGCGACGGGCCATGCTGACCTTTGTTGTGTGTGGATCTGGTTTCACAGGAATTGAAATGGTCGGTGAATTAATCGATTGGAAAGATCGTTTAGCAAAAGACTACAAATTGGATCCAAGTGAATTTACGCTAAAAGTGGTTGAAGCAATGCCTACCATTTTAAACATGTTGGATCGCAATGATGCAGCGAAAGCAGAACGGTATTTACATAAGAAAAATGTAGAGCTTGTTCTCAACGCACCCATCGTGGCCGTTGAAGCAGACCATATCAAATTAAAAGATGGTTCAACGATTCCAACACATACCTTAATCTGGACAGCGGGTGTCAAAGCGACTTCGGATGCTGCGGATTTTGGCTTAGAAAAAGCACGTGGGAACCGTTTAGTAGCAAATGAGTATATGCAAGCAAAAGGTTACGAAGCTCAAAATATTTATGTTATTGGTGATTTGGTTTACTACGAAGAAACAGCAAATAAACCAACGCCACAAATTGTTCAAGCTGCGGAACAAACGGGCCACACTGCAGCTACAAACATTGTTGCCGCAATTAAAGGTGGCGAAAAACATGCCTTTAAAGGAAACTATCAAGGCTTTATGGTCTCTGTTGGTTCAAAATGGGGTGTCGCTAATTTATTTGATAAAATTCATTTAAGTGGTTTCTTAGCAATTATTATGAAGCACGTAGTCAACTTAAAATATTTCTTTGATATTCGCTCTGGCTATTATATGTTCCAATATTTGATGCATGAATTCTTCCACATTAAAGACGATCGCAATGTTGCGCGTGGGCATTCTTCTCGTTATGGAAATGTTCTGTGGAGTGTTCCTCTTCGTATCTTCTATGGTTTGGCTTGGTTTATTGAAGCCTTTAAGAAAATTGTTGGTGATGGCAAATGGCTACAACCTCATACTTGGTTTGGTGAAGGTTCTTGGTTCACAGGCTCAAGTGTTTTCCCATGGACTTGGGATTATCAAAAAGCCGCTGCGGATGTAGCAAGCGGTGCTTCGCAAGCTGCTGAAGCTACTACTGCAGCAAGTGGTGCAGCAACCGATTCAGCCACCAATGCCGCTACGCAAGCAGCACATTTTGGCTTTAGTTACGCATATGGTGAACAACCAATGACCGTGATTGAAAAATCACCAGACTGGTTTTCAAATATCATGAAATTCATTATGCCGAATATGGATGTGGCCATGTTCTTCCAAAAAATGATGGTTTTTGTTGAAATTGGTATTGCCCTAGCAATTATGGCTGGCTTATTTACTTGGTTATTTAGTGCTTCTACGATTGTTTTAGTTTTAACTTTCTGTATGTCTGGCATGTTCTACTGGGTAAATATTTGGTTTATCCCTGTTGCTTTTGCATTGATGAATGGTTCCGGTCGAGCAGTTGGGTTAGATCGTTGGGTTATTCCTTGGTTGCAACGCACGCTTGGTAAATGGTGGTATGGTACACCGAAGTCGATTTACGGACAAAAATAAAGTTGATTTAATTTAAAAAAAACGAACTTATCCGAACTGTGCTTGATTGCCTTCCTTTTTTATCTCACATCGCTGTGATTGATTGAAAAGCGAAAAAAATCGTTCATCAGTTCGGATAATTTATTGTGACAGGGGACAAATGACAATATCATCTATCCATCAAATATGGTACACTACTATCAAAAATAAAGGAGACCGTTCATGCAATTCAAACAATTTTTTCGTAATAGCCGCATGAAGCCATGGGACGGTGTCATCATCTTACTCTTAATCTTGTTTTCTTTTCTTCCGCTCGTTATTTTTAGCTATCAGCAAACTGCTGCTACACCTATAAAGGATCAAAAAAAAGCAACCACCGCTGTCCTGCGAGTAGATGGAAAAGAAATTCGTACTTTTTCACTAGCACAAAAAGGAAAAACCTATACATATAAATACGAAGCTGACGATGGGGACTATAACATCATCGAAGTATCTGGTAACAAAATACGGATTAGTGATGCAAATTGTGGCGATTTAATTTGTGTTCAAAGAGGATGGATTTCTAAAAAAGGCGAAAGCATTGTCTGTTTACCTCACAAATTAGTTATTGAAATTCAAACTTCTGCGGGAGGTGACGATGGCGAATTAATTTATTGATTTTCGCCCTTCTTATGACCTCAACTCACTTAAGAAAGATTATGTTCATCTCTTTACTAGTTGCCCAAGGTGTCATCATAGGTTTAATTGAAAATATGATTCCCTATCCCTTTGGTTTTGCTCCTGGAGCCAAACTAGGTTTAGCCAATTTAATTACAATTATTGCTTTATTTACCATGCCCAAAAAGGATAGTTTCTTGTTAATCTGGCTCAGGTTATTATTGACCACCTTGTTAGGTGGAACCATCTCCACTTTCTTATATAGTATGAGCGGTGCCCTGCTTAGTTATTTTGGTATGTTGCTAGTCAAACAGTTGGGACCAAAACGTGTCAGCATTATTGGAATCAGTGCAACAGGGGGCTTCATGCATAATGTTGGTCAACTAGTGACTGCCTCATTTATCGCACAGTCGTGGACGGTGATGTTGTACCTTCCCGTCTTATCTTTTTTAGGTATTCTTTCCGGACTTGCAATTGGGATTGCTGCAAATTACCTTTTGCAGCGTGTCGAAACGTTAAAAAAATTCCGTCGTGAATACGAACGACAAACAAAACAAATATGGTTCACAGACTAATCGAGAGAGGAATCGACTATGGAACTTCACCCAATGTGGAATGCTTATCCAACTTTACAAAATGAATTAGGCGAAACGTTATCTTTAATGGAAAATGCGGTCCGCTTAAAAAACAAACCGGTTGAACAAGCTGTTTTACAAATGATTCATGCCGGGGGAAAGATGCTACGCCCAGCTTATCAATTGCTGTTCTCCGGTTTTGGGCCTGAAAGGGATCGAAAAAAAGCCACAGCAATTGCTGCGGCCATCGAAATGCTACATACGGCAACGTTGATCCATGACGATATTGTTGATGAAGCAGATCTTCGTCGTGGATTGCCGAGTGTCCGTTCACAATTCGGCAACAGTGTAGCAGTCTATGCAGGAGATTATTTATTTGTTTCTTGTTTTAAGCTGATGTCCAATTATGCATCTTCAATGAAAAGTCTACAAATTCATTCGCGTAGCATGGAATCCATTTTAAATGGTGAACTGGGCCAAATGAATAATCGTTACAAGATTGATCTTTCTGTAGACGCCTATCTCGAGGCGATTTCTGGAAAGACCGCCGAGCTGTTTGCATTGAGTTGCGCAATTGGTGCCTACGAGAGTGGTACGAGTCGAAAATTTGCAGAGCAGGCAGGCAAAATTGGCTTAGCGATTGGCATGGCCTTTCAAATTATGGATGATATCCTGGACTACACCCAAGATCAAACCAATCTGGGAAAGCCTGTTCTAGAGGATGTGAAACAAGGCGTCTATTCTTTGCCTTTGATTTTGGCGTTGGAAACCGATGCAACGCAATTACGACCTTTACTTGAAAAGCGTGCGCAACTCTCTGACAAAGATCAAAAGTTTATTTTTGACCTCGTCCATGAATTAGGTGGGGTCACGCGTGCCCACCATTATGCCCAAAAATACACAGATGAAGCTTTGACCCTTATCCAAAAATTACCCACCACACCTGGGAATGAACGGGAGCAATTGGCGACGCTAACAAAAACCATTCTGTTCCGTCAATCATAAAAAACAACCTTAGTTGAAAGTCAAAACGTGAAGAAGACTTTCAGCTAGGGTTGTTTTTTTTATGAACCTATCTTCTTCGTCTCCACACTTCGCTTAATTGCTGTCGTTTAGAAGGTTCTTCTCTCACTCAACGCATGGTGACAAATTCTTCCGCACCGGTCGGATGAATCGCAACTGTATTATCGAAATCAGCTTTTGTTGCTCCCATTTTAATCGCCACGGCAAACCCTTGTAACATTTCATCCACTCCTCGACCAATGGCATGCAACCCAATAATTTTTTCTTCCTTGCCTAAACAGATTAATTTGATTTCACATTTTTGACGATACTCATCATTTAAGGCAAAATACATGGGCGTAAAGCGACTATGATAAATGGTTAGTTCGCTTTCTTCATACATTTCTCTAGCTGTTTGCTCAGTTAGACCAATTGTCGCAATCGGTGGATGGGTAAATACGACAGTTGGAATCAGGTTGTAATCAAGATACAACTCTTTTTGTTGATTGAATAGGCGTTCTGATAAACGTCGGCCCGCCGCAATCGCAACCGGGGTAAGTTCCACCGCTCCTGTCACATCGCCCACTGCGTAAATTCCCTCACTGGTTGTTGTTTGATATTTATCCACTTGAACAAACCCTTTTTCATCTAGAGAAACAGCCGTCTTTTCTAAACCTAATTTTTCGGTATTGGGCTTTCTCCCTCCTGCAAAGAGCACGCAATCACTAGAAATGATTCGTCCATCCTCAAAGAACGTTTGATAGCCATCGCCCACTTTTTCGATTTTACTGACTACCGCATCTTTCCACATTTGGATGCCCATTTCTTGATACATCTCAACTAAATTGGCTGAGAGCATTTGATCAAAAGTTCTTAATGGATACTCTCTTCGATAAGCCCAAGTGACTTGGCCACCTAGACCATGAACCACGCCACTTAATTCCGCCGCAATATATCCGCCTCCAATAATCAGCATTTTTGGGGGTAATGCTTTCAATTCAAAGAACCCATTTGAATCAATGGCATACTCGCCTCCTGGAATGGTCAATTGCTTTGGTCTGCCACCTGTAGCAATTAAAATATGTTTGGCTTGATAGAGATGGTTATCCACAGAAATAGTCGAGTTATCCACAAAATGTGCATAACCTTTGCAAACAGTGACGTGGTTTCCGTCCAAACCTTTTTGATATGCGCCATGAAGGAAGGTAATGTAGTTCTCACGGTTATCCACAAGTTTTGAAAAATCAATTTTATCCACAGGTGCATAAATGCCATAGCCTGCTGCATCACGTCGCAAACTTTCTACTAAATCACTTGCCTGCCACATTACTTTTTTCGGAACACAACCCACGTTCACACAGGTACCACCCAGTTCATTGCCTTCGACTAGTAACACCTTTGCTCCATGCATGCCAGCACGGTTGGCAGAGGCAATGCCTCCGCTACCACCACCTATTACAATATAATCATATGTCTCAATTTGGCTCATAGTCCCACTCCTTCGACTAACATCTTTCCTTCCTACGCTACCATTTCACTGAGATTGGGTCAAGCTACTCAACCTGTGGAAAAATGAAAATGATGCTTCAAGTTCGCAGAAGCCAACTCGTCGCATCATTTTCCCTTTGTTATTTCTTTTTGCGAATCATGTCACCCACTTGAACGGGTTGCAGAACGGGCATAGTCAAAAGCATCATGGGATTAGGTGCCCGATCAATTGCTTCCCCTTCTTCATTTTTCATTTCCTCAACGGTTTGTTCAAAGTGATGAAAATGAGGCCCATAAAACTCAACTTCATCGCCAATAGAAAAATGATTGCGTTGACGAATTGTAGCAATTTTTGTTTGTTCATCATAGGCCATCACTTCACCAATAAATTTGTACTCAGGAATCTTGCGTCGTTCTCCGAAAAGCTGCTCGTTTTCTGTGGGTATTTGATAATAAAACCCCGTTGCCAATTCTCGTTGAGCCACTTTCCATAATTCATCAATCCATTCCTGCTTGCAGACATAATTCTCAGGATCGGCCATATAGCTGTCAACAGCCGCTTTATAGACATTCGCCACGGTCGAGACATAATGAATCGACTTCATCCGCCCTTCAATTTTGAAACTGTCTACACCATTTTGAATCAAATCTGGAATATGCTCAATCATTGACATATCGACTGCGCTCATCGAAAATTCCTCTGTTACTGCACCTTGATTCGTTAAGCTACGTCGCTCGGAACCAAATGGTAGATCATACAAATCATATTTCCAACGACAAGATTGTGAACAACCCCCGCGGTTCGCATCACGCATCGACATATGGTTGGACAATGTACAGCGCCCTGAATAGGAGATGCACATTGCACCATGAATAAAGGCCTCAATTTCAATATCGGTTTTGGCTCGAATTGCGGCCACTTCAGCCATTGAAACTTCACGGGCCAATACCACCCGCTCCAGTCCTTCTTCTCGCCAAAATTCCAATGTTTCAACATTGGTAGCGGATGCTTGGGTTGATAAATGCACTGCCAAACCAGGTGCTTCCGTGATACATATCTCAATCAATGCTGGGTCGGAGACAATCACCGCTGAAATTCCCACATCTCGTAATTGTCGAAAGAACTCGCCCGCACCTTCCTGATTGCCTTCATGTGTCACCATATTTGCTGCGACATACACCTTCGCTTGATGTGCCTTAGCATAAGCAACCCCCTCTGCCATTTCTTCATAGGAAAAGTTGCCAGCCCGACTACGTAAACCGTAAGCATTCCCTCCAATATAGACGGCATCCGCCCCATAATGAATGGCTGTTTTCAGCTTTTCCAAGGTCCCCGCTGGTGCCAAAATTTCTGGCCGTTTTAGTGGTTTTTTTACTTGCATGGTAAAAGAACCCTCCTTGATTTATTTTATTTTTGCTGGATCAAGATGATAGAAGCCTGTATCAAGTTGTCGCTCTTTCGGATGAAGTGTTGCGATCTTCTCAAACAGCTTCCCTGCTTGCTCGTCATTCCAAGTACCTTTTTCCACCGCTTGACGTGCCTGATCGTATTGTTTAGCGACTTCCACTAGCGTCACCCCTGGGGTAAAAATACCATCTAATTTCCAAGTATCAAACCCATTGGCTGCAAGCTCTGCTAACTCTTTAGTCAAACAGAGATCATTATCGGCAAAAATATGTGTACCGTGACTGTCCTCAAAAATTGAATAGTGGGTTTCTGGTTTTTTCGGCTCTGCCAAAAATAACCCTCTTTCTTTGCTAATCTGTCCCTCTTGTTTAGTAAAATGATAATAATTTTGTAGTAATGGCCGTTTGGATTGATGGATACAAGTCGCTCCATATACCAACACTTCGACGGGTATTGTGACTTCTCTCGCAAGAATTTGCATCTCTTCAAAAGGAACTTCACGTGCTAGAACCGCACCAATTGCTCCTTTTTTTTGCCAGAAATTAATTTGTCGCGCGCTTGTCACCAATGTCTCTCCATCATAAATAAAGGGTATGGCTAATTCTGGCTGATGGTTCATTACATAAATGATACCCGGATCACCAATTGCAATCTGGTCTACTTCGATTTGGCGTAAAAATTTTAAATACGCCGGAATCAAGGCCATTTTTTCTGGATGCATGATGCCATTTACCGCTACTGTGACTTTCTTTCCTTTTTGATGTGCCAAAGCAACCAAATTGGCCTGTTGCTCTCTGGAAAAAGAATGCGGCAAACGCAACCCAAACTGCTCTTCTCCAAAATAGAGAGTATCTACATAAGAAAGTAACGCTTCTGCTTGCGAAAGTGATTCAACTGTTGCAATCAATTCAATCATCGTCTTTCCTCCTTCTCAACTTATTCATGTTATCACAAAGTTATTGTGAAATGAAGATTCTTTTGTTTTTTTCACGAAGAATACATCAAAATATCCATACTGATAACACAAAAAAGTTCACTTGCTACTGAGCAAATCGACCAAATGGTTTTGGCAGTTGCTCAGTAGCAGTGAACTTGGTTAAGCAGTAGCATAATACGCTAGGCTTCTTGTAATACCTTCTTATCTTTTGATTCGCGAACAGATAAGGTAATCGTCCCCTTCTTCGCACCAATCGTGACACGATCTCCTAGATGAACTTGACCAGCAAGTAAGGCTTCACTCAGACGATCTTCTACTTCTTTTTGCAACGCACGGCGAATTGGTCGGGCACCATATTCTGGATCGAAACCGACTTTGCCAATCACATCCAAGGCAGCCGGTGTAATTTTTAATTGGATTTCTTGTTCTTGTAATCGACGCACAATGGATTGACTCATAATTTTGACAATTTCATGAATTTCGTCTTTGTTTAATGCGCGGAAAACGACCGTTTCGTCAATACGATTTAAGAATTCTGGTCGATAAGCTTTTTTCAATTCCTGCATGATACGTTTTTGCATGGCTTGATAATCTTTGCTGACATCAACAACATTAAAGCCGACATTTTTTTCTTCACGAATTTGTGTTGCGCCAATATTGGAGGTCATAATCAGAATCGTATTTTTGAAATCAACATTGCGCCCTTTTGAATCAGTCAGACGTCCATCGTCTAGGACTTGTAGTAAAATATTGAATACATCCGGATGAGCTTTTTCGACTTCATCTAACAAGATAACGGAATATGGTTTTGAACGAACTTTCTCTGTTAGCTGTCCTCCTTCATCGTAACCTACATAACCGGGAGGGGAGCCAATCAAGCGAGAAGTACTGTATTTCTCCATGTATTCAGACATGTCTACTCGGATGAGCGCATCTTCACTACCAAACATTGCTTCGGCTAAAGCTTTTGCTAATTCTGTTTTTCCTACACCAGTTGGGCCTAAGAACATAAAGGAACCAATTGGTCGATTGGGATCTTTCAACCCACTACGCGCCCGTCGAATAGCCCGTGCAACTGCTTTTACAGCTTCATCTTGCCCCACAACCCTCTGATGCAAAATCGTTTCGAGTTGTAACAGCCGATCGCTTTCTTTTTTCTCCAATTGATTTAATGGTATTCCGGTCCATTGCGAAACGACACCCGCTACATCTTCGGCAGTGACCTCATCTTGATAACTTGCTACTTCACTAGCTTCTTTTAGTGTAAGGGCAGCTAATTCTTGACTCACAGCCTTTTCCTTTTGACGAATGCTTGCTGCTTCGTCAAAGGCCTGTTCGCGAATCGCCAACTCCTTTTGCTCCATTAAATGCACCAATTGATTTTGTAGCACGGTCGAACGGGTCGCTTCATCTGCTTTATCTAAACGCACCTTTGCCGCACTTTCGTCCATCAAATCAATGGCTTTATCTGGCAATTGACGAGAATTAATATAGCGAATGGATAACTGAACAGCCGCATGTAGTGCTTCATCCGTGATTTCTACACCATGGTGCTCTTCATAACGTGGTCGTAATCCTTTTAAGATTTCTTCTGCTTCTTCGGCGGTAGGTTCATCAATTTGTACCCGAGCAAACCGTCTTTCTAAAGCAGAGTCTTTTTCGATATATTTTTGGTATTCATCCAAAGTCGTTGCACCAATTGTTTGTAACTCCCCACGTGCCAAAGCTGGCTTCAAGATATTGGAAGCATCAATTGCGCCTTCCGCACCACCTGCCCCAATTAGCGTGTGTAGTTCATCAATAAATAAAATGATTTGACCGTCTTGATAAATTTCATCAATAATTTTTTTCATCCGGTCTTCAAATTCTCCACGGTATTTCGTACCTGCCACTAAAGCCCCCATATCCAACATCATCAGGCGCTTTTGTTGCATATCATCTGGCACTTCCCCGTTGACAATTTTTTGGGCTAACCCTTCTGCAATCGCCGTTTTTCCTACACCTGGTTCGCCAACTAATACTGGGTTGTTCTTCGTACGACGGCTAAGAATTTGAATCAGCCGTTTCACTTCTTTGGTCCGTCCAACAACGGGATCCAAACGATTTTCTCTGGCAAGTTTGGTCAAATCGCGTGCAAGTGCGTCTAATGTCGGGGTCCCCTCTGTTTGATTAGAAGAACGCGTTTGCCGACGACGATTCCCTGCGGATTTGTTTTCTGTTACGCCCATGGTTTTTTTCAGTAATTGTCGTACTTTTGCGAGACTAAATCCTAAATTTAAGACGATACGCGAAGCCAAAATTTCTTCATCACGCAACAATCCTAACAGCAAATGCTCCGTTCCGATTTGAGGTGAACCAAATCGTTTGGCTTCATCCCCTGCATAGGCAAAAATTTGTCTGGCTCTTGGCGAATAGGGTAGAAAACTCCCTTCTGGATAAACTTTAACCATACCATATCCGGTTAAATGTTCAATTTCTTCGCGAACATCATTTTCCTGAACATTCATTTCGCGTAATACTTTACCGGCTATGCCTTCTTGTTCGATTATGAGTGCCAACAATAGGTGCTCAGAACCGACCGATTGGTGTTTAAAATATTTTGCTTCTTCTTGAGCAATGGCTAAGACGGCCTTTGCTCTTGGGGTGAATAATTCATCCATACTAGTCACTTCCTATCTTCATAACTCAGACGTTCCAGTAGGGCACGCATGAGAGACGCACGAATTTGATCTTCCTCTTTGGAAACACTTAACACATTTTTGGCAATTGCCGTTAATAACAAATGGCCTTCCCGTTTTGTCACAATGCCTTCTTCATACAACTTTTGGATAATAGCGACTGCATCTTTTTCTGTCAATTCGCCGTCAAACAATCTTTTGATATGTTCTAAAAACTGATGGCAATTACTCATACGAACTTTTTCAATTCGAATGTACCCGCCGCCACCTCGCTTACTCTCGACACTATAGCCACGAGTAACTGTAAAGCGCGTATTAATGACATAATTAATTTGTGAGGGAACGCAATGAAACAAATCAGCCATCTCGGCACGCCGGATTTCAATGATTTCACTCTCTTCTAAAATCTGCTTAATGTAAGCTTCGATTAAATCAGAGGTATTTTGTTGTGCCATAAATCCGTTCCTCCCTTGACTAATACTGACCTTAATTATACCCAATTTTTTTCACAATGAAAAGAAGAAGGCTCGCAACTTAGGTAAGGGGCTGCTTTGCTTTTCACTATACAACGATTTTTCAGAAGAAACAAATGTTCACTATGCTTCAATTAATCTTTTTTAAATTTGGATAAAACAAAATCATTCTCATCTAACGAAGCTATCCGTTAAACGAGAATGATTTGGGTTTATGGGATTGTGATTTGGCCAGCTTGACTGGCTTGTTGATTGACAACTTGCGAACCATTTCTAGTCACTGTAATGGTTGCTTTGTTATTGCCACTAACCGTGATAGAAACTGCTTGGTTATAAGTTGGATTATCTTTTGTCAACACTACTTCATTAACTTGACCATGAGGGGCTTCGGCACCATTAATTGAAACCACTACCTTTTGCTCTGCCGGACCATTTGCATCATAAGTGGCACTAAAATTGATGGTAAAGGTTTTGTCCTCAGGTTCCTCCGGTTCTTTTCCTTTAGACAAGACTACTGCAATGGAGGTTCCTTTGTCGACCGTGCTACCCGCCTGATCATTACTGATAACCGAACCTTCTTTAATAGTATCACTGTATTCTTCACTGGTGGTCATTTTTAATCCGGCATCACTTAGCGCTTTGGCTGCCTCTGCTTGCGTTTTGCCTTTTAAATCAGGGACGGTTACTTGTTCTTTGCCCTTACTAACAACAAGTGTAATCGTTGTATCTCCTGGAACGGCTTGTGTCCCGCCACCTGGATTTTGAGAAATAACAACATCTTTCGCTTGGTCACTAAATTCTTGAACAATCGTCGGAGTAGAAAAACCTGCCGTTACTAGCATATTGACTGCATCTGATTGGCTCATCCCTACAACACTTGGTACGGAAACAGGTTTTTTCCCTTCACTGACAACAAATTTCACTTTTGCCTCACTGGGCACTACTTTCTCATCTGCTTTCGGCGTTTGAGAAATAATTTTGCCACTCGCAACCTCATCGTCATATTTTTCAGTAACGGTAATATTTTCTTCTTTAAAACCAAGATCTGTTAGCGACCGTTTTGCATCGTCGATGGACTGATCGGTATAATCTTGCATGGCAACTTTATCTTTTCCGGTTGATATGTACAATGTCACCTGTCTATTTTTCTTCACTTCCGTCCCTGCTTGTGGATCTGTACGGACAATATTGCCTTTTTCAATTTTGTCACTTGCCACTTTTTTCGGTGTATCGTTCACTTTTAAGCCAGCAGTTGTTAACTTTTCAACAGCTTCCGTCTGACTAAGATTGCTAACGTCCGGCACTGTCACTTCATGTCGACCACCCGCATATACCCAATAGGTACCAGCTAGCATAAAAATAGCCAGTACAATGATTGGTAAAATCCACCAACGTCGATGGTTCTTTTTTTTCTTTGCTTCCTCGGGTAAGGAGGCTTCCGTTTCTGGTATCTCTGCTGGTTTTCCGTGTGGCTCACTCGCGGACTCTCCACTGACGGGTTCAATGACTCTCGTCTCATCAATTGGCGGTATTGGCTGCCATTTTGGCTCATTGGCACGAGCTGCATCCAATGAAGTATACAAATCTCCTTGCATTTCCTCTGTTGTTTTGTAGCGATCAATAGGATCTTTCGCAGTTGCCTTTAACACGACGTTCTCTAGAGCTTGTGGAACTTGTTGATTATATAAATGAATATCTGGTAACGCATCTTGAAAATGCTTCAAAGCGATGGTTACAGCTGATTCTCCATCAAATGGCACGCGGCCGGTCAGCATTTCGTACAAAATGATGCCCATTGCATAGATATCTGATTGATTGGTTGCCATGCTTCCTCGTGCTTGTTCAGGTGAAAGATAGTGCACAGAACCTAACATCGAATTTGTTTGGGTAATCGATGTTTCGGATAGAGCAATGGCAATCCCAAAATCAGTAATTTTTACGACACCCTCTTCATTCATCAAGATATTTTGTGGCTTTAAGTCACGATGAATGATGCGATGTTGATGCGCCAATGACATCGCTGATAAGATTTGGTCCATGATGTCGACAACTTTATCGTAAGGAATTGGATAATGTGTTTGAATGTACCGTTTCAAGTCCATTCCTTTGACATATTCCATCACCAAGTACTGTTGACCATCTTCTTCCCCAACATCATAAACAGATACAATATTAGGATGCACCAATTCTGTAGCAGCTAAAGCTTCCCGCTGAAAACGACGAATAGCGGATTGATCATTTTGAAAATCGTACCGCAACACTTTCACTGCTACTTCACGATCTAGAATCAAATCACGGGCTAAAAAAACATTTGCCATCCCGCCACTGCCAATATTCCCGATGATCAGGTACCGCTCATTTATTTTTTTCCCAATATCAAGCAAGTTCGTCACCTCCATAATGCAGCAAGAGGGCCGTAATATTATCGAATCCTCCGTGCTCGTTCGCACAATCAATCAGTGATTGCAAGGCGGTCGGCATTGATGGGCTTTCTTCAATGATTTGTGCCATCTCTCCGTCTGTCACCATATTCGTTAATCCATCTGAACACAACAATAAATAATCGCCAGGTCGATAAAAATGATTGGCAACATCCACTTCTAAGCCATTAGGCATGCCAATGGAGCGAGTTAGAACATTCTTTCTTGGATGGTTAACGGCCATTTCAGGCGTAATTTCCCCTGATTTCACCAAAGCGTTAACCAATGAATGATCTTCCGTCAATTGAATGAGTTCTTCTTGGCGCAACAAATAAATGCGGCTATCTCCTACGTAAGCAATCGTAAATTGATCACCAATGCTCACTACCGCAACAATCGTTGTTCCCATGCCATTTAATTCGGCCTTTGATTGTCCCATTTCTCTGATTACCTGATTTTCATCTTGAATCGTTTGGATGAGCCATTTGGTTGCAGCTTCACTATCAGACACCTCAGATTCTTGCCATTTTTTCCCAATGTCCTCGACCGCTTGCATACTCGCAACGTCTCCAGCTTGGTGCCCGCCCATGCCATCTGCCAATAATGCTAAGAGATAGCCTTGGGAATTGTAATACACTTGTGCATAATCTTGATTGGTATGGCGCTTCTTTCCAACATCACTTAAAAAACAGACTTCCATTCTCGTCACCTCATTACTTCTTCTGCAAACAACTAATAAAAAAGCCATCTGTATGGTACATTTGTGGGTAGATTGTCAACATTTGATTGGCTAACGCTGGACGCACATGCTCATTTACATTAGGCGTCACTAATTCAAATTCTGGGTGGTTTGCTAAAAAAGCATTCACCACTTGTTCGTTCTCTTCTTCCATGATTGTACACGTACTATAGACCAATCGTCCACCTGATTTCAAACTTGGTGCAACGCTTTCGAGGATACTTAACTGAATCTTCGGTAAATTTTGAAAATCCTGAGGCGTTTTTTGATATTTAATATCCGGTTTACGGCGGATTAAGCCAATCCCTGAACAAGGTGCGTCAACTAAGATACGATCAAAGGTTTCGTTCGGGACAACCTTGGCAACGTCCCGTGCATCTAATTGTCTGGCCCTCACAACATCTTCAACCTGTAGCCGTTCAGCATTTTCCTGAATTAAAGCTACTTTATGAGAATGAATATCTAATGCAAGTACCTCGCCACCTTTTTTGGCATCCAGATACGTAGCGATATGCGTCGTCTTTCCTCCTGGAGCAGCACAAGCATCTAAGACTTTGTCACCTGGCTGTACATCCAAAATAGGTGCGACAAGCATAGAGCTTTCATCTTGAATGGTCATTCGTCCCTGTTGAAAGAGCGTACTCCCCGCTAAAAAACCTTTTTCAGCAACGATTCCCACAGATGAAAGCAAGCTTGGCTTGGCAACTATCCCTTCATTTGCCAATTCCGCAATAGCTTGTTGGATGGTGCACCATCGGGTATCGACTCGAGCGCTAACATGGCTAGGTTTCATGAGCGACTCGCCCAGCTTTTCCGTCGCTTCCATCCCAATTTGTTGGACCAAAGCTTGGACCAACCAGATTGGTAAGCTATAGGAAATGGCGACTCGTTCCAAATGATCATCGATTGCCTGCACATCGGGTACACCCACTCGTTGGATTTGCCTTAATACACCATTAACAAACTGACCAATACCTATATTTCCACGGTATTTGGCAATTTCAACCGCTTCATTTACAATTGCATGGTTTGGCACTTTATCTAAAAATGTGAATTGGTAGACGGACATTCGCAACAAACACTGGACCCATCTATCAACTTTTTTGGTTTTTTTTAAAAATGGCGCCAAATAGTAGTCCAAACGCAATTGATTGCCCACGGCTCCATAGACAAGCTCTGTCAATAGACGCGCATCCTTCTCGTTCAAGTGGGTGGTTTCAATGGCCTCTTTAATTGCCAAATTCGAATAGGCTCCCCCTTTATCAATACGCTCCAGTAATGTAAATGCGACAAAGCGCACGGTTTTTGTCAGTCCATTGGCTTTTTTACTCACCGAGTCGTTCACCTACCTGTAATTGTTGACCATTACCATTCAGAAAATTTTCAATGGTTTGTTCGCCCTTACCTGCCGGCTTCAAACGTAAGATCTGTAGAACGGTTCCTTCCCCACAAGCAATGGCCAAAATCGTTTTTGTTTTCTCAATAATGGTTCCAGGCAAAGCTTGGGTTCTCATAACTTGTGGCTGAACTGCAAGCATTTTCCATCGTGTTCCTTTATACGTCGTAAAAGCAACTGGCCAAGGGCGCATCCCCCTCACTTGACAATCAATCTGATGAGCCGTTTTTTGCCAATCAATCGCTTCTTGTTCACGTGTAATATTGGGTGAAAAGGTCACTGCTTCCTCATCCTGTGGAACAGGCTTCAGGGCACCAGATAATAACGTTGGCAAGGTACGTAACAACAATTCTCTTCCAAGCAGACTTAATTTGTCAAACATTGTCCCAACGTCATCCGTAGAAGTAATTGGTAAGCTTTCTTGGGCATAGATGCCACCAGCGTCCATCTTTTTAATCATTTCCATAATCGTCACACCTGTTTCTTGCTCTCCATCAATGATTGCATAGTGAACAGGCGCTCCTCCCCGATATTTCGGTAATAAGGAGGCATGGACATTAATGGCACCCTTCGTCGGAACTTTCAACAAACTTTCCGGTAAAAACTGACCATACGCTGCTGTCACTAGTAAATCCGGTTTTAGGTCGATGATTTTTGTTAGTTCCTCTGATCCAGAAAGTTTTTCAGGTTGGAAAATTGGCAGCCCCAATCTCACGGCCGCCTCTTTGACTGGTGTCGGTTGAACGACTTTTTTTCGGCCCACAGGACGGTCGGGTTGTGTCACCACAGCAAGTACATCATACCCACTGTCAATGAGTCCTTCGAGAATCGGCACCGAAAATTGTGGTGTGCCCATAAATACTAATTTAGTCATTTTCATGCTCCTCGTAATAGTTTGCTAACGCTTCTTCAGGTATCCATTCGATTACTTTATCTGTAAAAAGTATGCCATTTAAGTGATCTATTTCATGTTGGATGGCTCGCGCCAAATATCCATAGGCTGTTACTTCCATTTCATCCCCTTCACGATCAAAATAGCGAACAGTGATTTCCTCTGCCCGCTCCACCGTGCCAAATACATGGGGAATGCTTAAGCACCCTTCAACAAAAATAGTTTTTCCTTTGCTTTCGATGATTTGCGGATTAATCAGATCAAAGCGATCATTTTCATCAACTTCTACCACAGCTATCTGTAAGTTTTTGCCAATCTGGGGTGCCGCAATTCCCACACCATCATGTGCAAGCATCGTTTCATACATATCATCTAATAACTCAACAAGCTCATCTGTCAGTTCCTGAACCACCTGATTGGTTCTTCTTAATTGTTCATTTGGTTGAATAATAATTGGATAAAGCATGGTATACTCCTTTTTAAATGAACGAGAGTGGTTCTTTATCAATCGAAAGAAACAGACCGTTTCTTTGGTCCATTTGGCTACGTTCGAGTAACTCTGTCAAATAGTTCGCCAATTGAGGCTCTCGCTTGTATTTGATAATAATTTGATAATAATACCGATTTTTTATGCGCATAATAGCATGCGGTGTTGGTCCCAAGATTTTGGCCTGCGAGCTCAACACGTGTTCAATTTCTCGGTAAACTTGAAACATTTTGCGTGCAGCTGGCTCTTCTTGTTCATGACTGGCTATTATTTTTACAGTGAAATAATACGGTGGGTAATCACTTTGGTGGCGAATCTGCATTTCCTCTTGATAGAATGCTTCATAATTCTGTTGTTTGGCTAACACAATCGCATGATGCTCAGGGTTAAATGTCTGGATAATCACTTCCCCGTGCTTCTGTGCTCTTCCTGCTCGCCCACTTACCTGCGTGAGTAATTGGAAGGTTCGCTCACTTGCTCGAAAATCAGGTAAATTCAAAGAAGTGTCCGCATTTAATACACCAACTAACGTAATATCTGGAAAATCAAGTCCCTTGGCAATCATTTGGGTTCCTAATAGAATTGAGGCTTTTTTTTCCGAAAAGGCCCGCAAAATTCGTTCGTGGGCACCTTTTTTACGAGTGGTATCCACATCCATCCGCAAGACATTCGCCTCAGGAAATAACTGAGTCAGCTCTTCTTCAACTTTTTGGGTTCCTGTGCCGTAATAGCGAATCTTTTCGCTACCACAACTAGGACAGTGATGAGGAATCCGTTCCTCATGACCACAATAGTGACAACGCATGGTTTTAGTATCCATATGTAGCGTCAAAGAAATGTCGCAATTCGGACAAGGAAGAACAAAGCCACAATCCCGGCACATTACGAAGGAAGAATATCCTCTACGATTGAGCATCAATACTACCTGCTCTTCTTTATTCAAGCGATCTTGAATCTTTTCTTGAAGAATCCGTGAAAAAGTCGTTGTCTCTTTGCGAACAATTTCTTGTTTCATATCAATAATTTCGACACTAGGTAAGAGTGCATCTGGATTTCCACGCTTGGTTAAATGTAAAAATTGATACACCCCTTTTTGGGCGCGAGCCCTCGATTCAAGAGACGGTGTCGCACTTCCTAAAACGACAGGACACTGGTGATAGTTGCTTCGCCAGATTGCCAAATCTCTTGCATGATAGCGGGGGGTTTCTTCTTGCTTATAACTGGACTCATGTTCTTCATCAACCACAATTAATCCGATATTTTCTAAAGGAGCAAATACGGCTGAGCGGGCACCTACTACAACCTGTGCTTCGTTTCGCTCAATTTTGCGCCATTCATCATATTTTTCTCCTTGGGATAGACCACTATGCAAAACAGCAACAGCTTCCCCAAATCGTCCCTTAAATCGTTCTACCATTTGAGGGGTCAATGCGATTTCTGGCACGAGCATCATTGCCGTTTTGCCATGTTCAAGAACATTGGCAATGGCTTGCAAATAGACTTCGGTTTTTCCACTCCCAGTTATTCCTTCAAGTAAGAACGTTTGGCTCTGATTCGCGTCAGCAAGTGCTTGTACTGCAGCAGCTTGTTCGTCATTTAACTGTAAGGGTGTTGTTTTTGCAAATGTCTGTGCCGCATAGGGATCTCGATAAACTTCTTCTGCCTCCAGCCGCAACCAGCCATCCATTGCTGCTTGATTGATGACTGTTCGCGATAATCCTTCATCCAAATATTCTTGAAGGGTTCTCTTAGGAAATTGTGTTAATCGTTCAAGCAATTGAACTTTCCGCTTTGCTCCCTTACGAATCATTTGTGCAAACATCGGATAATTTTCACTCGTAACACAGGAATAGATCATTTTTACTGTCTGCACTCGGTTTTGCTTTTTAACCAAATAGCGGATATCAATCGTTCCTGCCATCCGCAATTGTTGAATCAAAGCTACGCCCATAACGTTGACTGCTTCTTCGTAGGGAACCACCGTATCGCTACCGAAAAAAGACTGCCACTCTTTTGGCAAGGACTCCGGAAGTAATAGTTGTATTTGCTTGGCATACTTTGCCTTTAAAACGCTTGGTAACATAGTTTGTAAACAAGTAATTTTAAAAGAATAGGTTTCTTCCTTCATATAATCCGCCAACGCCAATAATTCCTGATTTAAAACAGGAGCTAAATCAAGAGGGTGAATCAAGTACTTCAATTCCTGCTGAGGGAATTGCTCTTGTTCATCAGTGACAGCAATCACAAATCCTTGAATATGGCGATTTCCTTTACCAAAAGGAACCTCTACCCGCATTCCCGGCTTGATTACTGACAGCATCTCCTCTGGAATCAGATAAGAAAATGGTTGATCGGTTTGCATCGTTGGTACATCGACAATAACTTGTGCAATAGTCATTTTCTTATCCTCCTTCGCGTTTACTCGCAGCTTCATTTTACTAAAAAATCATTGATTTGTCTGTACCATTCCAATAATGGCTTGTTCAGCTAGTGTTCTTCTCAAAAAAAAGAATGGACAGAGTATCATTCCTGCACTCTGCCCCCAATATTATAGTTTTTGTTCTTGCTTGATTCGTTTCTCTAAATCTTTTTGCTCTTGTTCCATTTGTGCTTTTTTCTCTTCAGCTTCTAACTTCAAACGTGCGCGCTTGACTTCTGGATGGGGATCAATCACGACCGTTTCTGCATCAATTTCTTCTAATGCTTTCCCAACACTTTTTACAGAATCAAACTTTTCCAAAGTTGGCTGTGCACCAGCATCTAACTCATGGGCCCGTTTACTAGCTAGGATGACTAATGAATATTTTGAGTTCACTTGGTTTAAAAGTGAATCAATTGAAGGTTTTAACATCATTGTACTACAACTCCTCTAACATTTTTCGATACTTTCCAATTACTCGCTCCACACGGAAATGTTCCGCTTCAATAATTTCTTTCACACGCTTGACTGCTTTAGGGACTTCATCATTCACTACCGCATAATCATACAGTGCCATCATTTCAATTTCTTCGCGCGCTACTCGCATTCGCTCGTCAATCACGTCAATCGCATCTGTTCCACGACCAACAATCCTTGAGCGCAACTCACTTAAATCTGGTGGCGTGAGAAAAATAAACACCCCATCGGGCACTTTTTCTTTCACTTGACGTGCACCTTGCACTTCAATTTCAAGAAAAACATCCTTCCCTTGATCCAATGTTTGTTGGACATAAGACAATGGCGTGCCATAGTAGTTTCCAACATATTCGGCATACTCTAGCATTTCACCAGCCGCAATCAATGCTTCAAATTCTTCCCGTGTTCGAAAATAATAATCAATGCCTTCTGTTTCGCCCACACGCATCTTGCGAGTTGTCATCGAAATCGAATAGTGAAAATCATTGTCTGCACTATCAAAAATGGCTTTTCTAACCGTACCTTTTCCCACTCCTGATGGTCCAGACAAAACAATTAATAATCCTCGTTCAGTCATAACGACGTCCTCTCATCCAAAAAAATCTACTTAACGTCTATTTTGCACTTTTTTCTCGCAAGTTTCAAGACTAACTTGGAAATAGCAAATAAAAATAACACAAACTGTCCTAAACAATCAGATTAATAGGTAAGCTTCTATTCTACATTCTGAACTTGTTCGCGCATCTTTTCAAGGATGGTTTTTAGTTGAACGACTTCATTTTTGATTTCAATCACAGCTGATTTTGATCCAATTGTATTTACTTCACGATTCATTTCTTGAATGAGAAAATCCAACTCTCGTCCAACAGGCTCTGTTTTTGCTAACAATTGATCCAACTTTAACAAATGTACGGTCAGACGATCGAGCTCTTCATGAATATCGCCTCGTTCAATGAGTAAGGCAATTTCTGTTAACAATCTCGCTTCATCTGCTTCTTGGTCTAAGCGCTCAATGATTTTTTTGGTCAAGCGTTCTTGATATTCTTGCTCATACGTTTGATAAAAACCACGCAACTGTTCGAGAGTGCTTGCTAATGCAGCTTTTTGCTCTTGCATGATTTTTTTCAAAAGCAATCCCTCTTGCTGACGACTAGCCGCAACTGCCAGCAAAGCTTCGTCAAAAGTGGCTAAAACAACTGGCAAAAATTGGTCTTCTTCTATCGGCTGTTCATGCAGCACGAAGAATTGGTCTTGCATGATTAATGATTGAACCAGTGCTTGCTTTGCAATGGGCACACCAAAGCGCCGTTCACTTTCCTGCTCGGCTTCTTCCACGATAGCAGTGATGGTTTCCCAGTCAATCATCACTTCCTTGGCATGCTGTGCTCGCTCCGTAACCGTGATAAACACATCCACTCGACCTCTTGCCAGATGGTTTTTCGTTGCGTTTCTCAGCCTGTGTTCTGCTTCATTGAGAATACGCGGCATCCGAAATTGGATATCCAGAAACCGTTGATTTACTGTTTTTATTTCAATATCGATGGTCACCTGATTCGTTTGTGCTTGAGCTTTCCCAAAACCTGTCATACTTCTCATGATCAAAACTCCATTACATACTGGTTAGTATTTTTTTTAATTCCGCTAATTCTTCATTCGTTAGTGTCAGGCCCTTGCCCATTTTTTCATGATTTGGCGCCCAATCCCGTAAATCAAATTTAGGTGGTCGGCCATTCCAACTAACCAAATTCAATTCTTTTTGCCAGCCTTGCGCATTGGTTGATAACACGCCAATCTCTTCAACGATTTCGTAATGAAACTCATTTGCCATTTTGCTCACTCCTCACTTCTTTACTATTAGATACGCAAGCAAATCAAAATGTTTTTTGGGTCATCTCAAACGCTTGTAGCATTTCTTTGTTTGCTTCTTTTACAGGAGTAACAGCTGTCAGTTCACCCTGGACAACAATCCGCGTTTCGCCGCTCATTTCTCCACAAGTGATTAAGGTTACTATTTTCTTAGTTGGTATTTCATCCAATACTTCCACTTGCGTTGGCTGAATGCGATCTTTTCTATAAACTTGGTAGGTATAAATTGATTGCAAATCCGTTAAATAAACCACGGCACCTGTCTCTACCTTATCCAAGGGGGTAAAAAGCAAATCTTGTCGATCGGTGCGATGACTCGCCAAAGCATAGTTCCCAATGCCCATTTTTTGAGTAGGGCTGAATGTCCCAGCACCATATAAAAGTGCTTCATTGGAGACTCCCTTAAAAATGGGTAAATTAATTGAAACACTAGGAATCGCTATTCCTCCAATAACAGGTAGCGTTTTGTTTGTTAATTGTGCTTCTAGCACCGCTTGTGTACTAATTGGTTCAACAGCATCAAAATCAAATGACGCTGCTTTTTTTTCATTCTGTTCTATGGTTTTTCTTGAAATTTTCGATAATTCATATTGTGCGGTTCGTTGTGCCATTGCCCACGAACGAATTTGATTATTGAAAATCAAAGCGAGGCCAACAACAAATACTAGTAGTAACAATATATTGACCAACCAATGCCGAAAACGTCCAGGTCGTTTCATTCATTGTCATCCTTTCGTTTCTTTATGATACCATGCTTATGAAAAAAAAGTAAGATTACAAAGATTGCTGAAATTTTGGAATGGTTGTAATCTAATTTTAACGGAAAAAATTCATATTTTGTTGTAAAATATACTAAGGATCGTTTGCGATGAAAGGGAGGAGACGCATGAATCAATCGGTGTATGTCCACATTGATACAACAAGTAATGTCGTGGTAACGCGCGGGATTCAAGCCAAAGATTTTCATTTGGGTGTCGTTCATCCTCCTAAAAATTTGTTGTTGCTTAATCCTGCAACAGAATATGGTGACTATGAAACTCATACTGGCTTGAAAATCATTCGGGGTTCGAATGCCGTTGATCGTTACGCCCAATTGGTCACAAAGGGTCGCATGAATGAAGAGAATAAATGGATTGATTTCACCGATGTCTCCATGCTTAAGGAACTTTCACCTTTGGAGATTTCAGAGTTGCTCTATTTTGGACATATGCGTAACCATCTTCATTCCCCTTTTTTTTATAAATTACAAAATAATTTTGTCTATTTCGATCTACCGCATGATGTGTCTCGTGTCTACTATCGTTATTTGGATGAATTTTATCACATTCTCTCAGGACGCATTAAACGCCTAGCGCTAGAAAAGATAAATGAAAAGCGTTCCTTCTTCAAACGACCGGCTCCCATTGAGAATTTACCAGTAGAAATACTAAAAGACTTGAGAGAACCTATGAAAGAGGGCATGATTTTTTGTTTTCAGCAAATTTTGCAAGATAACACACGAATACGTATCCCTCTTTATTTTGCAGAAGAAGAACTTGCCTCTTCGAATAACGTTTCAAGTGAGATGGTTATCGGCAATCTATGTTACCAATTGACTAGCCGCACATGGTCATTAGAATTAGAAGAAAAGAATTTATTATTCATTTAAAAAACGAGTATCCTCTACTAATAATAGTGAAGCATGCTCGTTTTTTTATTTCGATAGAACCGCATTGGTTTTGGCAGTTAATTTTTCAATCAACGCTTGTCCATCGGCAAATGTGGGATTGTTTTTCGTTAGCACAGCAATAAGATAGGATTCCTTCCCCGCTTTATCTAAATCAAATTTTCCAATACTATTCACAATCCAACCATCTTCATCTTGTAACCAACCATTTTTCAAATACACATTCGCTGCACCTTGACTAATCCCCCAGACTTGACTGTCTGTGACAGTATTCATTAATGTTTGCAAATAAGTCTGGCTATTGGTTGTTAAATAATCAGATGGCTCAAATATTGCGGATAGTAACTTTAATTGATCCTCGGCAGTTGTCTGAGTATACCCCCAAGCATCAGTATCTACAGTTGTATTTGTCATTGCTAACGCTTGATAAATTGCGGAAAGACTACTGTATCCACCCAAATCATTAGTCAAGAGGGTCGTTGCCGCATCATTATCACTTTCTTCAATCATGGCTGTTAGAAGATCAGCTTGTGTGCTAGAGAGTGTAACTTGAGCCATTGCATTGTTATGTAAGAGTTCTGCAGCAATGCTTACTTTCACAATGCTAGCAGTAGCAAAAGTCGATTGCGTAGTTGTGTAGGAAACTACTTGACCATCATTTTGCAAAATAGCAATGGCAAATTCACCGCTATCTTTTTGGTCGACTGATTGCCAAGCAGTTCGTAATTCGCGCTTTATTTCTGAATGGTTCGTATGAACGTTCTTCTTGTCATTGGTCGCATTGGTCTTATTTGACACGGTTTCTTTATTGGTGATTAACCCGGATAGTGTTGTCGAAAAGACGGTCGTATCTTTCACTACAATCCCGATAGACACAAGAACAAGCACAAACAACCAGAGCCAGCGTATCCGTTTTTTGTTCGTTTTCTTTTTCCAAAAAATAAAGCTGCCAACCACTATAACTAGTATGATGGGAATCAGCCAAAGGTTTGTATCCCCGTTTGTAAAAAGAGCAGTTCGTACTATGCTTCCTATCCTACTCAACACTGAATCCCTCCTTTTCTTTGATAAATTGTTGTTAGGTTCGTTGTTTCAAGTGACAGTTATCCTCATGATCGTTCACTAATCCAATTGCTTGCATAAAAGCATAGACCGTCTTAGAACCTACAAATTGAAACCCGCGTGCTTTTAGATTACGACTAATCTCTTGTGATAGTGCCGTTTCACTTGGAACATCTGCAGGCGTGACAATAGCATGTACAATGGGCTGTTGGTCCACAAAAGACCAAATGTATTGATCAAACGTTCCATACTCCGCTTGAATGACTAACAAACATTGGGCATTATGAATAATAGCCTCAATTTTTTTACGATAGCGAATCACCGCTGGATTTTGCATGAGTTCTTCCACATCTGTAGGTTGCATGTCAGCAACTTTTTGAATAGACCAATCAAAAAAGCCACTCGTCAACGCTGCCCGTTTTTTGAGGACAATTGCCCAACTCAAGCCAGCTTGAAAAATTTCAAGCGACAAAGCCTCAAACAATTTTTGATCTTCGTGTACTGGTCGTCCCCATTCAAGATTGTGGTAACTTTGCATTGTCTCTGAGACTTTTGCCCATTCACAGCATTCCATTTTCATGCTCCTTCTTTTTTTTATCATTGAAAGGATACCAAACAATCCCTTATAAGTTTAATGAAATGCTTTTTTCCTTAAATAAACCATAAAAAAGAAGGACTAATGAAACTAGTCCTTCGAAAAGTTGTATTTTTTTGCGATTAATCAAAAATTTTGCCTGGATTCAAACGATTTTGCGGATCCAATGTCTGCTTGATCTGTTGCATCACTTGTAATTTCACTGGATCAATCGCCTCACGAAAATATGGCTTCTTCAATAATCCAATCCCATGTTCAGCGGAAGGAAGCCCTCCTCGTTTCGCAACTTCTTGATAAATTTGATGCAAAACCACGTCCAATCGTTTCTCCCACTCGGCTTGAACGAGTCCTTCTCTCAATAAGCAAATGTGGATATTGCCATCGCCGGCATGACCGAAAAAGACAGCTCGCAAATTGGATTGTAGACACACCACCCTTAAACGCTTAATCGTTGCTGTTATTTTGTTAATTGGGACAACGATATCCAGTGGTTCCTGTTGTGTCACATCTTCAATTCCCGCGCCAATCGCTCCTCTCAAGCGCCAAATACGTAGGCTTTCCTCATTCGTTAACGAACGGAACGACTGCTTCTTCCACGATTCACTTGCTTCGCTCATTTGTTCCAATTGCTGTGTCAGACTTTCTTCATCCGGTCCATCAAGGGTTATCAATAAAAAACACTCACCTTTAATAGCCAAAAACGCTTCTTTGAGAAATTTTTCAGCATATTGTATGGCTTCTCGATCAAAAAATTCCAACGCAGCGGGTTGCAAGGACGACCCTAAAATTTGATAGACAACGGGGGCCAAATCATCCAAATGTTCAAAACCAATTAACACACTGACAGTCACAGCTGGCTTTGGTCGAAGTTTCAAGCCTAGCTCGGTAATCACACCAAGCGTTCCTTCCGAACCAATAAATAAATCTTTCAAATCATAACCAGAACTATCTTTATTGTTTAAACTCCCAACGGTTAATTTCCGGCCATCTGCCAAAAAAACGACCATACTCCGAATATTTTCACGCGTAACTCCATACTTAACAGCACGCATGCCACCTGCATTCGTAGCAGCAGTCCCACCAATTGTGGCTTGCTTAGACCCAGGATCAGGCGCATAGAAGTAAGCGGTAGAGGCTAGGTATGCTTGAATTTCCGCCAATGTTACACCTGCTTGCACTTGCAACGTCAGAGTTTCTTCATCCAATGCTAAAATTTTACGATAGTTTGCAAGTGAGAGGAGCCACTCCCCATTTTGAGGAAACGTTGCGCCAGTTAAACCCGTAGAAGCTCCCACTGTAATAATAGGTTGTTGGGCCTCTGCCGCTTGTAACAAATACTCAGCAATTTCTGTCTCTGTTTCTGGAAAAGCAATTCTATCCGCTTTTCCTTTCTCACCTGTAACCCGGTGTGTAGTATATTTTTCAGGTACAGTCTGTGTAACCTCCATACCAAATCCATCTCCTTATTTCGTAAAATAGCGGGCAACCCAATCGCCTAACCATTGAATAATTTGAACAATGACAATTAAGATGACAATGATAACAACCAGCACCATGGTCTCATAGCGATTGTACCCATACTGGATGGCCAAATCACCAATTCCTCCAGCACCAATCGTTCCAACCATCGCGGAATAACCAAGTAAACTAACGATGGTTAACACTACACCACGAACTAACGAAGGCAAGCTTTCAGGAATAATCACATTGGTAATGATTAACCATGTGGATGCTCCTTGCGCCACGCTTGCTTCCAAAACCCCATGATCAATTTCAGCAAAAGAACTTTCAGCCACCCGAGCAAAAAAAGGAATGGCAGCAATCGAGAGTGCCACTGCTCCCCCCGCGGGTGTATAAGGATCTCCTAAAAGGAACGTTAACAGGGGTATTAACGTCACCAACAATATCAAGAATGGCAATGAACGCAGGGCGTTGACTAAAAAACCCACCGTTTTATGTAACCATTCGTGCTTATAAAATAAAGAATTGTTTGCCAAAAAAAGAATTAGTCCAACAAGTCCACCCAATATGACTCCGATAATCGTTGAAATACCAACCATTTTCACTGTATCCCAGAGTGCTTGTGGTAAGTATTGCTGCAAAATTTCAGTTGTTGATTCCATTATCTATGATTCCTCCTTCACGATGCGCAATGAGGCAACTTTTTCTTGCATAGAGTGAATGGCTTCTTGAACGGCCCCCGGCTCACCTGTCATATAGACCAGTAAAATGCCAATTGCTTGTTCCTTAATGTATTCAATTTTGCCATGAATAATCCCAATCGATACTGGATACTTTTTGGAAATGGTTGAGATCAGTGGGTCTAAAGTGTTAGTTCCTTGGTACCTTAGTTCCACAAGCGTCCCTTTCGAAAGAGAAGCTGTCAATTCAGCAGGAATTGCTAAATCAAAATAGCGCCCAACCAACCGTTTTGTAACGGACTCTTTGGGATTCGCAAACAACTCATAGGTTGTCCCTTCTTCCACTATTCGTCCATTTTCCATGACTGCCATCCGATCAAACAAGCGCCGCGCCACTTCTAGTTCATGCGTGATAAAAACAATCGTAATTCCTAATTCGCGATTTATTTTAGCCAATAATTTTAAGATTTCCTCTGTTGTTTCAACATCTAGCGCACTTGTAGCTTCGTCACAAAGCAAGATTTCAGGATTATTAATGATTGCTCTAGCAATACCCACCCGTTGTTTTTGACCACCTGATAAGTTATTTGGGTAATCATGGTACTTCTCTTCCAAATCAACCAGTTGCAAGACTTCCTTCACACGTGCTTCGCGTTGCTCTTTTGGATAGTTGGCCGCTTTTAATGCAAACATAAGGTTCTGGGCAATCGTCCGATTACTAATCAAATTGAAATGTTGGAAAATCATTCCCACTTTCTTGCGAACCTCTCGAATAGCCGCCCCTTTTAGATCAGTGATATCTTCCCCATCAATCAGTACACGCCCTTCTGTCGGACGTTGCAATAAATTCAACGTTCGAATAAGTGTACTTTTGCCTGCTCCACTCAAGCCAACAATGCCATATATTTCGCCCGCTTCAATGGTTAACTGAACTTCTTGAACGGCTGCAATCGCTTGGTTTTGTTTTTTAAACGTGACAGATACCTTTTGTAGTTCAATTTTTGCTTGATTTCTCATCTTTATTCACTCCAAAATGCTGGTTTATCAAAATCCTTAAAATCTGATTTTGCAATCGCATCTTTAAATTCTTGACTCTCTAATACTTCCTTAACAGCTTTTGCAAAATCTGAATTTTTTTCAGCCGTTTGCACAACGAAAACATTCTTATAATTCTCTTTTAGTTTTTCCAAAGCTAATGCATCTGCCGGATTTAATTTTGCCGCCCATGAGAAGTTTCCCGGAACTAACGCAATCGCTACATTATCCATTGAGCGAACCAATTGCGCTGCATCCAGTGTCTTAAACGTTAAGTTTTTAGGATTGGTTGCAATATCATCGACGGTCGCTTTTGTTTCATCAATGTCGCCTTTCAATGTAATCAAACCATTCGCTGCCAACAATTGTAACGTTCGCGCTAAGTTTGATGCATCATTGGCAATTGCGACAGTTGCACCATCTTGTAATTCATCTAAACTCTTCAGTTTTTTTGAATAAATTCCCATCCCTAAAGTTGGTACTTTTTCAACCACCGACAATTTTAAGTGATTGTCAGAAGCAAATTTTTCTAAATAAGCTGTATGTTGGAACAAATCAGCATCAATTGTGCCACTAGCTAAAGCCTTATTGGGTTGAACATAATCATTAAATAATTTGGTTGTTAGCTTGAAACCTTTTTTCTCTAATAACGGACTAATTACTTTCGTTGCCATATCCCCATAAGGTCCAGGCGCCACACCCACAACTTTGGTGACCACTTTGTCTCCTGAATCATTTTTACTTGAACTATCTGCTTGCTTATTTCCTCCACAAGCTGCCAAACTAACCGTTGCAACAAGCCCCAAGGCAATTGCTCCCAATTTTTTAAACCGTTTCATTCCAAAAACCCCTCTCTTTTTTTCAATAAAAAAAGCCCTCGTCCTTTTCTTCATTCATCTGAAGAAAAGGACGAGAGCATCATGCTTCGTGTGACCACCTTTGTTCGTTAAACTCTTGCAAATTTAACCTCTACCAGTACCAACATACTGTGTTGCGCTAACGAGCAACTGCCGTTGAATGCTTGCATCTACTTGGGCTCACATTCAAATGCTTCAAGACCATCTTCCAATTCTTTCTGTTGTCCTCTTTCACCAAACAAAGACTCTCTTAAAACAGAATCAAATTGTACTCTTCTTTTCACTGCATTTTTTTTATTGATTGTCTGTTAATATAGCGACATTTCAATTATTTGTCAAGAAAAAAAGAAAAAATCTTCAGATAATTATGGAATCATTGTTTTCAAGCGAACACATACTTTCCCCAACCCATATTTTGTGAAAAGATGGTCATTTAGCTTGACCTATGCTACACTTCAACTAGTAAATTTTTTAAGGGAGTCTTATACATGCGTTTTGAAAAACTAGAAGGAATTGTTTATCTTTTCTTTGCTTGCTTTTTATGTTTATCATCTACAATACTTTTGATTCACTATTCTCAACAACACGCTTGGGTAAAACTCTTTTTGCCCATTTTTTTCTTATTATTAGCTTGGACGTTAGCCTTTTATGCCGCATCCCGCTGGTTACGCGTTCGCCAAAAACCAACTTACACAAAAATCTATCGTACTTACTTATTTATGCAATTAGGGACATTTAGCTATTTGACTGGCATTGGCATTTATTTTTCTTTTCACCAAACACCATCACTAGCAATTATGGGCATTGGTATTGGTTGCATCGCCACCCTCTTAACAATCGTTGCACTTTATTTTTTTCAAAAAGACACTAACAAAAAGGCCAATCTACTATCCTAACGAATAGTAGATTGGTCCTTTTTGTTATTGAAACATTTTTTTCGTTGCCCGAGCCAATGTCTTTAAGTCTTTATCGTAACGTGGATTTTCCACTAATTTGCTCATTGGAATTCCTGCAAAGTGGAACGCTGCTATTTCTCCTGATCGCACAGCACTTTGTTCTGTGAAGACCATTTGATAGGGTTGTTCCACAAATTCGCCTGTAAACGCCAAATTGGTCGAATGTTCGGGGATGACTAATGGTCGATCTGCTTTTGCTCGATTGTTAAACAACGCGGAAGCATATGGCATATATACAGGAATATTGTTAATCACGCTGTCCATGATTTCGGCCGTTTTTTCACGAATATTAACCGGACCAGGATCAACTTTTGCCAATTGACCAAGCAATTCTTCCAACATTTCACGTCCAGTCATTTCGATATACGTCTTGTCAACGAATTCGCCTCTACGACGTGGATATAAGAAATACCCCCATATCACAGCTTCATTCGGTTTTTGGGTTGTAAAATGTGGTTGATGGTGCACAACAATGGACATGGTAACATCTTTTTGATTTAGTGGTGTAATTGGTACAGTCGAAACAAATGAATTTAACGCATTGCCGGGTGCTTGAGTTGTAATACGTGAAATTTCATTTAGTAAAAGATGATTTTTCGTCGTTAGTGTAAAACTTACCCACTCACTCGCATCACGATCATCAAAGAATTTATCTGGGTTACCCAAATTATAAAAGCGTTCTGTCGCTTTTTTCCAAAGCCCTGATGCCGCACCATAATCCATATTTTCTGCAGCTGGTGTGTCAAAATCACCCAAAGTAGCAGAGTCAGTAATGGAACCGTTCGTGAAAATAACCGCAGTGTCTTGATCAACAGGAACAAATTCCTCTTCATTGGTATCCGTATGAATCATGTGTAAACCAGTGACAGTAATTTCATCTTGCATCGCAGTATCTTTAAATGCCCAATCAGTGACACGACGGTTCAACACGATGTTACAGCCTTGTTGTTTTAAATACTCGATAAGTGGCAACATAATGCTTTCATATTGGTTATAGCGTGTACGATTGACACCAACCAAATGTTCAATTTGAGTAAACTCATAAATCATTTGATGCATGTATCTGCGTAATTCTTGAGCGGAGCTTTTTGTCCGAAAGGCGAAGGTTGTTTCCCACATAAACCAAAAATTGGATTCAAAAAAGGCAGGATTATCAGAAAAATATTCGGCAATGGTGACATTATCCAATTTTTCTTCTTCAGAATCGGGCATTAATATTAATTTGGTCAAAAGGATGCGGCTCTTATTGTTCAAACCTAAGTGACCACCATCAATGATTCCTCTGCCACCTTCCATTAAACGTGCTTTATCAAAGGTACGGTGTTTGCTATCAAAATCACGTGTATCTTCTGCAGCAGTCATTCCGGGTTCTGTTGTGGAAGGAATGCGGTCAAGTAAATCCATTAAATCTACGTAGGTACGGAAGTTTAACATTCTTCCGCCCCGAGCAATGTAGCCCTTTTGGTTTTCCATAGGATGATTTTTGTTCCAGTATTCATCCGTCACGCTTTCCGTAGGTGCACCATCATTTGAGCCATGATCATCTAACGAATAAAAAGTGATATCTTTTCCTTGCCAGTGACCTTCTTGAATCAAATAAACTGCGGCAGCCATATTCGCCAAACCTGCACCAATCATAATCGCTTTCTTCTTTTGCATCTTTTTTCCTCCTTTAGGAAATAGTACTCAACTTTTTTTACAACGTTGAATCAAATGCATCATACAGATGGGAATCATCTTCTAATAAGCCGGTTTTTTTAGCCAAATACAACGCACCAAAAAGGACGACTCCTAGCCCAACTGTGAGACATGCTGCTTGTTTCTTCATCTGTTTCCACTCCTTTTTTTCTAGACATCTTTGCTACCACCATAGTAACCATTCCCTCATTTTTCTTCAATTATTTTTCTTACTACCTCCCCTTTTTTTAGACACTTTATATAAAGTGTCTAAAAAAAGGGGAGAAAGGGTAAAAAAAGTACTAAGAAAAGGTAAAAAAAACACTAAGAAATCAAGAGCAACACTTTGCAGTTACTCTCAGTTTCTTAGTACTTTCTTTCTATATCGTTGGTTTGACTGTGAATTAAGCTTATCCTTTTAAAGGTGTTTTTGATTCAAACAGTGGACTCACTGGTTTGTTCTCATGAATTCTCTTAATCGCTTCGGCCACCAATTCACCAACACTGACTTCATCAATTTTGGCAATTTTACGGTCTTCTGGTAAGTTGATTGAATCCGTAACAACAAGTCGTTCAATCGCAGAATCCGAAATACGTTGTAAGGCTGGTCCTGATAAAACTGGATGCGTACATGAAGCATAAACAGTTTTGGCTCCTGCTTCTTTTAACGCATTCGCAGCCAGTGTGATTGTACCCGCCGTATCAATAATATCATCAATGATGACACAAACTTTGCCATCTACGTGTCCAATGATATTCATCACTTCCGCAACATTTGCTTTTGGTCGACGTTTGTCAATAATCGCAATTGGTGCTTTTAAAAATTCGGCTAATTTACGTGCACGTGTCACACCACCATGGTCAGGCGAAACAACAACTACATCGTCTCCTTGGATGTGATGTTCTAAAAAGTAATTGGCAATTAATGGTGCACCCATCAAATGATCCACTGGAATATCGAAAAAGCCTTGAATTTGTGCGGCATGAAGATCCAATGTCACCATCCGAGTTGCCCCAGCTTTTTGAATCATATTAGCAACTAACTTAGCTGTAATTGGTTCCCGTGAACGGGCTTTACGGTCTTGACGTGCGTAACCATAATAAGGCATGACCACATTAATCGTTTTGGCACTTGCGCGTTTCAAAGCATCAATCATAATCAATAGTTCCATCAGGTTATCATTGACCGGACTGCTTGTTGATTGAATAATGTAAACATGGGCACCGCGAATACTTTCTTCAATATTCACTTGGATTTCGCCATCGCTGAACTGTTTCACAGAACATTTTCCTAATTCAACACCAACAGCTGCGGCAATTTTTTCAGCTAACGGCCGATTGGAATTCAGGGCAAAAATCTTTAACCTTGGATCAAAATAATGATTTGACATGAGAACCTCCACTTTCTATCTCTTCCACTAGAACGACACATTTTCTAGGAATATCCTACTAACAAATAGTAGACATTTTTTGTGCATAAATCAAGTGCTTTCATGAATCTTATTGGTTAAAAGGCAATTTTGATGCAAAGTTGTCCTTGTTTACTTGACGAGCCCTAGCAATTCCCATCGCTTCCTCTGGGATATCGGCTGTGATTGTCGATCCAGCTGCGATCACAGCATTTTTTCCTAAATGAACAGGGCCAATCAAGTTAGATGCTGAGCCAATAAAGGCATGATCAGCGACGGTTGTATGATGTTTCTGTTTGCCATCATAATTCACAAAGACTACCCCACAACCAACATTGATCTCTTTGCCTAAAGTGGCGTCCCCAACATAGGTCAAATGACCAACCTTCGTTCGTTCGCCGATTGTCGCTTTCTTTATCTCAACAAAATTGCCAATATGCGCTTGTTCCTTGATTTCAGCTTGAGGACGCAAGTGCGCGAAGGGGCCGATATCCACTTGATCGTGCACTCGACTTTCCTCAATAATGGAAGAAGTAATCGTTACTTGCTCCCCAATAATGCTATCTATAATCTGCGTTTGACCCAAAAGTTGGCAACGTTCGCCAATAACCGTCTTTCCTTTTAAGTAAACACCAGGTTCAATCACTGTTTCGGCACCAATAAGAACATCTGCGTCAATATAAGTTGCTTGAGGATCGACCAACGTTACACCATTTTTCATGTGCGCTAGATTGATTCGTTCACGCATGATTCGATTGGCTTCAGCTAACGCCACCCGATCATTGACGCCTAATGACTCATTAAAATCATTCGTTTGGAAAGCAGCAACGGTTTTTCCTTCATTTTTTAATATTTCTACAATATCGGTTAGATAGTATTCTCCTTGTGCATTGTTGGTATCAATATTCTCCAAAGCATCAAACAGTAACTCATTATCAAAACAATAGGTTCCTGTATTGATTTCACCGACTTGCTCTTCACTTGGTGAGGCATCTTTTTGTTCCACGATTTTTGCGACACTTCCCGTTTGGTCGCGAATGATTCGCCCGTAACCAGTCGGGTCTGTTGCATGGGCAGTTAAGATGGTTGCCGCCGCCTGTTGATTTTCGTGATAATCAAACAACGCGCGCAAGGTTTCACTTGTCAACAATGGTGTATCCCCACTAATAACCAAGGTAGTTCCTTTTTTTCCCTTTAAAAAGGATGCAGCTTGCAAAACAGCATGACCCGTTCCTAGTTGCTCTGCTTGTAGCGCATAGTTCGTGCGGCTCCCCAATTGTTCTTTCACTCGTTCGGCACCATGACCCACAATTGTAACAATTTCACTTGGCTGAATTTCTTGCACACGGTTCATGATGTGTTCCACCATTGGTTTCCCACAAACAGGATGCAATACTTTATATAAAGCTGACTTCATGCGTGTGCCTTTTCCAGCAGCCAAAATAATGGCAAATCGTGTTTCCAACCTTTTCACTCCTATTCCAATCATCTTTTTTCGCTTCGTATTCTGTATCCATTTTTTGCTTGAATACTTGATTTCAAGCATTCAGCTTTTTATTCTTCAAAGTAGTTGCCTGGAACAACCGAAATTGTTTTTGTCTGGGTATTCACATCTTCAACAAATAATAAGGATGTATAGTTCTTCACTGCTCGTTTTCCTTTGAATTTGGCTTCAGCAAAAACAGTCACTCCAACCAATTCCGCTTCAAATTCTTCAATGAGGCCTTCCATCCCGTTAATAGTCCCGCCGCCTTTCATAAAGTCGTCCACTACTAAAACTCGTGAACCTCGTTTTAGACTACGTTTTGATAATTCCATCTTTTCAATTCGTTCAGAAGATCCTGAAACATAGTTCACGCTTACCGTTGAACCTTCCGTAATTTTTGAATCTCGTCGGACAATCACAAAAGGAACATTCAGATAATAGGAAACCGCCTGAGCTATGGGAACTCCTTTCGTCGCGACCGTCATTACAGCATCAATCTCTTTTCCAAGATATTTTGCGGCAATAATGCGACCGACTTGTTTCAATAGTTCAGGTTCTCCTAGTAAATCAGACAAGTATACGTACCCACCAGGTAGTAATCGATCTTGTTCAGATAGGCGCTCAGCTAGAGCTTGAATATAAGCCTTGGCTTCTTCCTCACTAATTGTTGGTACAAAGATAACTCCTCCCGCTGCACCAGGTAAGGTATCTAAAATCCCTGTCCCACGTTGATGAAATGTTTTTTTCACAATTGCTAAATCTTCACTAATCGATGATTTAGCAGACGCATAACGTTTGGCAAAGAAGGTCAAAGAAATTAGTTCATGAGGATGTTCTAATAAATAGTGCGTCATATCAATCAATCGCTCACTTCGACGAGTTTTCACACAATTCACTCCTTTAAATGTTTTATTTATTATAAAGCTTTTTTACGGTTTTTTCGAGTTTTATTCTTATTCTATCAAAAAATCGTTCGTCATTTATGAGAGTATCCTAAAAAAATAGCGAGAAACTTTCGCCTCTCGCTGTCTTTATTATTCAACATCTTTTAACGTTTTTTGTTGCCGTTTTCTTCTTTGCCACTGAATGGCGAATGTTCGGGTAAGCTGTACGACTAAAAAGATAGCAATAAACACCAACGTAATCATTGCTCCTGGTGGTGTGCTTAAATAAAATGAACCTAATAACCCACTAGTCATACCGATCAAGCCAACAATCACACTAATACCAATGACTGCCGTGAAGCTTTTCCCTAAGCGCATACTAATTGCAGCCGGCAAAACCATAATGGCTGAAATGAGTAAGGCTCCCGCAATGGGAATCATAACAGCAATTGCTATACCGGTCAGTATATTGAAACACATCGACATCCAACGAACAGGCAATCCATCCACTTCCGCGGTGTCTTCATCAAATGTGAGCACGTACATGGGTCTTCTAAAAAAGAAAAACAACAGTAAAATCACGACAAATAATCCACCTAGAAAGTAGAGTTGCTCCGTCGTAATGGTCACTATTGATCCAAATAAATACGATTGAACACTAATCGCAGAATTACCACCATTCAAATTCATTAGAACCAATGCTAATGCCAGTCCACCTGCCATTAAAATAGCAATGGATATTTCAGAATACGTTCGATAGACCGTCCGCAAATATTCTAATATAATCGCTGCCAGCACAACGATAAACATAGTTGTCAAATTGGGATTAATATTTAAGACGAACCCTAAAGCAACTCCTGCCAACGAAACATGGGACAGCGTATCCGCCATTAATGATTGCCTTCTTAAAACTAAAAATACTCCTAACATCGGAGCAATTCCCGCAATAAATAGAGCAGCTAAAAAAGCCCTTCTCATGAATTCAAGTGAAAACAGCGCCATGGTGTACCCTCCTTTCGAACTAAGTGAATATGACGATCCGCAAATGCTTGAATGTCCTCATGATCATGTGTAATCATCAATATCGCTTTTTGATGTTCATGTGCACTATGCCTTAATAACTTATAAAAATCCATCCGTGATTGATCATCCATTCCAGTCGTCGGTTCATCCAAAATGAACAAGTCCGGATCTGTCGCAAACATTCTTGCCAAGCTAATTCGTTGTTTTTGACCGCCAGAAAGTTCTCCGATTCGCTTGTTACGCATTCCCCACATGCCAACAGCCTCCAAAGCTTTCTGCACATGTTCATGGTCCCTAGGTGTCAAGCGCTTAAACCAACGTTGTCTTGGATAACGACCAGACTGCACCAATTCCAAAACTGTACTAGGAAAACCCGCATTGTAAGAAGCAATTTGTTGCGGAATATAACCGATACTTAATGGACTGCCCTCAATATTGGTTTTGGCGATGGTTACTTCGCCTTTAGCAGGTTTTAATAGACCCAACGTTGCACGAACCAACGTTGTCTTGGCAGCACCATTTTCTCCAGTTAAAATAATAAATTCGCCGCTATTTACCTCATAATTGATATCAGATAATACGGGTTCTTCATCGTAAAAAAAAGTAAGATGTTTTACACCTATGTATTGCAATTTCAGCCCTCCTAATGACTCATTTTCTTTAATACTTGTAACTTTTTTTCCATTATGGTGAGGTATGATTCACCACCGTTTTGTTGCCTTTGGATTAGACTTTCTACTGGGTTGACTTCATTTCTATAATTAAATAAATCGGAATTTTTACGATTTATCGCCTTAGATACTTTATCAAAGTGCGTTTCTTTCGTCAATCAAAAACGACTATTTTCCGATTTACGTTTCAAAAAAACGGATAAATCGGAAACCACTCTTACATTTTATAAAAAAAAATCTAGTGATCATACTAATCACTAGATTATTTATTAATGTAATGTTCGTACCAGATAAACCTCTTCGCAAAAACCTTTCAATCCATTTACAATCCGCTGAGCTCGCGAATGCTTTTGACAGAGTGCAAATACAGTTGGCCCACTTCCACTCATCAAGGCAATATCCGCTCCATATTTCATCATACGATCTTTAATCTGTTGAACGATTGGATAGCGGGGAATCGTGGTACTTTCCAAGCTATTCCCCATTGCTTGAATCATTTTTTGATAATCATTCATGACAATCGCCTGTTTTAACGCTTCCATGTCCGGATGATGCAATTGATCAAGCTCCACTTGTTGAAAAATTTTTCGTGTGGAGACACTAATCTTGGGCTTCACCAACACCACCCAGCAGGCAGGCATTGTCGGCAATTGATGAACAATTTCGCCCTTCCCTAAAATATGGGCAGTCGTACCATACAAACAAAACGGGACATCTGTACCCACTTCTATGCCAATTTGGGTTAGTTCCTCTATCGCTAAATCTAACGACCATAGTCGATTTAATCCCCGTAGTGTCGCAGCACAATCTGAACTACCTCCACCCAATCCAGCAGATACAGGGATTGCTTTGTCGAGAGTAATCTTTACTCCCTCTTTAATATTGTAGCGTCTCTTCAGTTTTTCCGCTGCTTGATAGACATTGTTTCGTTTATCTAAAGGCAAAAAAGCTTTATTGGACTCGATAATAATTTTATTCTCATCCAAACGCTCAAACGTCAATCGATCGGCCAAGTCCACGCTAGCCATCACCATTTCTAATTCATGGTAGCCGTCTTCTCGCTTGTATAATACATCCAGACCAAGATTAATCTTTGCTGGTGCTTTCTCGAAAATTTCCATATCCTCACCCTAAAAATTCTTCTATTTCCCCTATCATATCAGATTTCACCTGAAGTTGAACACCTTCACCATGAAAACAGCTGTTTCTTCTCCATTTTTTGGTCAGTTTGCCAAGTTGAAATCTTCTATTAGTCACAGTATAATAGGCTTACCTGTCTAGACAAGTTTTTTTCACTGTTGCCGGAAAAAAAATAACCTATAAATTTTTGACTTAAGGAGGTTCCTATGAACAAATTTCGTGAAATTTTTTTAGATTTAGAACAAAAAATTCTATCAAATGAATACCCTCCTCATACATTATTACCGAGTGAAAATCAGTTAATCATTATCTATGACGTTTCCAGAGAGACCGTACGCAAAGCTTTGCAGTTGTTGCAAAATGCTGGTTATATTCAAAAAAAACAAGGCAAAGGCTCCATTGTGCTTGATATTAATCGAGTTGATTTTCCTATCTCAGGTTTAGCAAGTTATAAAGAATTACAAGACACTCAGAATATTCCTAGTGAAACTTCAGTCATTGAAATCTCACTTAAACCAATTTCCCAACGAATTCACGAAGCAACCAATTGGCCTTTGGACTCTTATGTTTGGAAGTTGGTTCGCCAACGACGAATCAACAATGAAGTGGTCATTTTAGACAAAGACTATTTATTACACACCATTATTCCTGATTTACCCGAAGATCAAGCAGAGCATTCAATTTATGATTACTTTGAAAATGATTTGGATTTATCAATTGCTTTTGCCAGAAGGGAAATCACTGTCGATCCCGTTAGTAAAGAATGTCGGGAGTTGATGAGTTTACGTCCTGAAGATCAAAATGTTATTACAATTCGTAGTCTAGTATACCTTGATGACAATCGTTGTTTTGAATACACTGAATCGATCCATCGCTTAGACCGTTTCAAATTTATTAATTATGTTTATCGAAAAAAAGAGCAACCAAAAAAATAAAAGAAGGACTTAAAAAGTCCTTCTTTTTTTATTTCGCATAATCTGTTGCACGAGTTTCTCGTATAACGGTCACTTTAATATGACCTGGATAATCCAGTTCATCTTCGATTTTTTTACGAATTTCCCTTACCAATCGTACGGCATCCAAATCAGAAATTTCTTCTGGTTTTACCATTACTCGAACTTCACGTCCTGCTTGAACAGCAAAACTTGAAGCAACACCAGAAAAACTATTTGAAATATTTTCTAGATTTTCTAATCGCCGGATGTAATTTTCTAATGACTCGCTTCGAGCGCCTGGACGCGCAGCTGATAATGCATCTGCTGCTGCAACTAATACCGATATCACAGACGTTGCTTCAACATCGCCATGATGGGAAGCAATTGCATTTATGACTACCGCATTTTCTTTATATTTGGCTGCTAACTCAGCACCAATTTCTACATGGGAACCCTCAATTTCATGATCAAGCGCCTTACCTATATCGTGTAAGAAGCCTGCTCTTTTTGCTAATTGAATGTCCTCACCTAGCTCAGCTGCCATGACTCCAGTCAATCTAGCAACCTCAATGGAATGGTCCAATACATTTTGGCCATAACTTGTACGGAAATGCAGACGACCCATGATTTTTATTAAATCAGGATGTAATGTATGGGCGCCTACCTCAAAGGCAGCTTGCTCACCATAATCGCGAATGCGTTCATCCATTTCTTTCCGGGACTTCTCAACCATTTCCTCAATTCGCGCCGGATGGATACGACCATCTTGAATTAATTTTTCTAAAGTCATGCGAGCAATTTCACGGCGGATTGGATCAAACCCTGATAAAACAACCGCTTCAGGTGTATCATCAATAATTAAATCAATCCCTGTCAACGTTTCTAAGGTGCGGATATTGCGTCCTTCTCGACCAATAATTCGCCCTTTCATTTCGTCATTTGGCAAAGTAACAACTGAAACAGTCGTCTCCGAAACTTGATCCGCTGCACATCTTTGTAAAGCTAATGAAAGGATATTCTTCGCTTTACGGTCAGCTTCTTCTTTCGCTCGTTGTTCCGCATCTTTTACCATAACAGCTAAATCATGATTCAATTCTTCTTCAGTTGACTTCATGATGATTGCTTTGGCATCTTCTTTCGATAACGCCGCAATTCGTTCCAACTCTGTTTGTTGTTGTGTAACTAATTGTTCAACTTCTTTTTCTCGCTCATCAATTTTGGATTGTCTTTCACTCACTCGTTGTTCTTTCGTTTCAAGTGAATGCTCTCGTTTTTCCAAAGAATCGTCTTTTCGATCAAGCAATTGTTCTCTTTGTAGTAAGCGATTTTCTTGTGATTTTAATTCAAGTTTGCTTTCCTTCAACTCTCTTTCAACTTCTGATCGATGTTGCTGACTTTCTTCTTTAGCTTCTAAAAGTGCTTCTTTTTTTATGGTTTCTGCTTCTTTTTTGGCAGTTGAGAGAATTCCAGAAGCGGATTGCTTTGCTTCTTCCAATTCCTTTTCTCTACGTGCATTTGAACTGCGCATAACCAATAACCCTATACCAAGACCGACAAATAAACTGATAGCGATGGAAAGAATTAACAGTGCTCCACTGGGCATTGAATCACCTCCATACTATCATTTTTTTATTTTGTAGTTTTTTTGATAAACCATTCGTCTCAATTCTTATCAATATGCCTACTTGCATATGTGTCTATCACACAATTTCATTCTAATGTTTACATGAGAGAGTGTCAACTTAAAGTCAACGAAGTTTTGTTTGTTCTGCATAAAAAAACCATTGGCTATGCAATCTCACAGTCAATGGTTTTTGTCTTTTTATTCATCTAAAGGAAGCTCTTCTTGACCCTCTTCCGTTACCGTTTCGCCTGAACCAATACCATATGCATCTCGCACACGTGTTGAAACTTCGGCTACCATCTCAGGATGTTCTTTCATGTATGCTTTCACATTTTCACGACCTTGACCGATGCGATCACCCTTATAAGAGTACCAAGCACCACTTTTATCAATGATATCCATTTCTGCTGCCATATCCAATAACTCGCCAACTTGAGAAATTCCTTCACCATACATGATATCTACCTCTGCAATACGAAATGGTGGGGCTACTTTATTTTTGACAACTTTAATTTTCGTGCGATTTCCGATAATATCCGTACCCGATTTCAATTGTTCTGCTCGTCGTACTTCCAAACGAATCGTGGCGTAAAATTTTAACGCTCTTCCTCCTGGAGTCGTTTCGGGGTTACCAAACATGACACCGACTTTTTCACGAATTTGGTTAATAAAAATAGCGATTGTCTTTGTTTTGTTGATAGAACCTGACAACTTACGCAAGGCTTGCGACATCAAGCGTGCTTGTAGCCCAACATGCGTGTCACCCATTTCACCATCAATTTCTGCTCGCGGTACTAATGCAGCAACTGAGTCAATGACCACGATATCAACAGCACCACTTGAGACAAGTGCGTCCGCGATTTCCAGCCCTTGTTCACCTGTATCTGGCTGAGAAAGCAACAGTTCATCAATATTCACCCCTAGGTTTTGAGCATATTGAGGGTCTAGTGCATGTTCTGCATCGATAAAGGCGGCTGTTCCACCATTTTTTTGGACTTCAGCAATCGCATGGAGTGCAACGGTTGTTTTCCCTGAACTTTCAGGCCCATATACTTCAACAATCCGTCCGCGTGGATACCCACCTACACCCAAGGCAACATCTAATGCCAACGATCCACTAGGAATAGTGGAGATCTTTTGATCCACTTTTTCTCCAAGTTTCATGACAGCCCCTTTACCAAAATTCTTCTCAATTCTTTTTAATGCAGCATCTAGCGCTGCTTTTCGATCATCTGCCACTAGACAATCCTCCTTATCTACTACTTAGCTACTTTTATCATAGCGGTTCTATTTAAAAATTGCAAGAAAAAAACGAACAAACATTCGCCTTTTTTCTTTTATTGCTTTTTTAGAAGTTGTTTTCTTAATAGATCCAACCCAGTCATCACTGCATTTTCTCGAATCGATTGTCGATTACGAGGAATAAATTGTCGGATTGTTTGTGTGCCTTCCTCGCTTGCCAAAGCAATCCACACCGTGCCCACTTCTTGTCCTTCAATTGTATCTGGACCAGCAACACCACTAAAAGCCAAAGCATAATCGGTCTGTGCAAGATTACGAGCATGTTGCGCCATCGCTTCCACACATTCCCTAGAAACGGTTCCTTTTGATTGTAATAATGCTTCATCGATACCCAAGAACGCGTGTTTCGTTGCAGCTGTATAGGTAACAAATCCCCCTGGAAATACAGCAGATACTCCTGCTATTGATCCAAGCGTGGCTTGAAACAAACCAGCAGTTAAACTTTCAGCAGCCGTCACCGTTTTTTGTTGGTCTTTTAGTAAATCAACCACCACATTCGCTAAAGAATTCGTCTCACCGTATCCATAGAAAAACTCACCCACACGGTTCATAATGACCTGTTCTAACTCATCTAAAAGTTGTTGTCCTTCAGATGCTGTTGTGCATTTAACAGTTAAACGCAAAGTCACTTCATTAGGTTTTGCATAAGGTGCTACTGTTGGATTGGTTTGTTTGTCAATTAAATCCTTTAATTCCGTGACTAATCGTGATTCACCAATACCATAAAACCGTAAAACTCGGGAGATGAGTTGCTCTTCTTGAATAAATTGCTTTTTCAATAATGGAATTGCTTGCTCATATACCATTGGCTTCAATTCATTTGGTGGACCAGGCAAAAGCAAGTAATTAACAGTTGGTGCTTGATAGAAAATACCTACCGCCAACCCCGTTCGATTGGCCAATCCCGTCCCGCCTTCAATAATTAGCGCTTGAAGTAAATTATTTTCGGTCATAGGTTGTTCACGTTTTTCAAAGAAGCGTTGCAATTTTTGGTACCCTGCTTCATCACGAACCAATGTTTTTCCTACATGTTTAGCAACCACTTGTTTGGTCAAATCATCTTCGGTTGGCCCTAATCCTCCACACAAAACGACCAAGTCGCTTCGTGTATCTGCTAATTTTAGTACAGTCTCTAGTCGGTCTGAATTGTCTCCTACAACTGTATGGTAATACACTTCAAATCCTAGACTTGCTAGTTCTTCTGATAAAAATGTTGCATTTGTATTCACGACTTGCCCTAATAGCAACTCTGTTCCTACTGCAATAATTTCCGCTCTCATTTTTCCACTCCTAACTATAAATACGCATTTCAGCCGTAATCATTCTATAACAAAAAAATTTTAAAAAAGAACCGAACCACAAAACGAAGAAGTAGTTAGGTTGATTGCTACACAAGTGTGCAACAAGGTACAACTACGGTCTTTTTGCAGTTCGGAAATCGTGCTTAATTACATAGAATCTTTAAAAACAGCTGTATTTTTTGCAAAATAATCAGCGCCTGAATAAATCGTGAAAATTAAACAAACATACAACATTATTTGAGCAAATGGTATACCTAACCAATAAAAAGGAACATTGTTCAAAAATAAGAAAATAATCGCGACCATTTGCGTCGCTGTTTTTATTTTTCCTGGCCAAGCAGCTGCCATGACTTCGCCACCTTCTACAAGTAACAAACGCAGTCCCGTCACCGCTAATTCGCGACAAACAATAATTGCTACGACCCAACCCGGTGCTTTCCCTAGTTCTACTAATAAAATAAATGCCGTCATCACTAGCATTTTATCAGCAAGGGGATCAGCAAATTTACCAAAGTTGGTAACCAAGCCTTGTGCACGTGCAATATGCCCATCTAACCAGTCAGTAAAACTTGCCACTGCGAAAACGACAGCAGCGACCAAATGAGTAATCGGAAGTTGGAACGAATCTGGTCCTAATACTCCCCAATCTAGGGGTAAGGCTAGTAACAAAATAAAAATTGGAATCATAATAATACGTAATACTGTTAATTTATTTGGTAAATTCACTTTTTTTCTCCTTCGGTTTCTTATTCACGGTAAGAGATTGCTAAAGTCACATTCTTTTTTAGCAATGAATACTGCGGATCATTGAAATCAAGTGCTTGATTGTTTGCCTTAATGTCTATATAGGCACTTGCTCCCAACACAATTGTCGCATTCGTCGTTCCTTCTGGTAACGTATAGCTTTGTGTTTCGCCAGTTTCAAAAGTATTTTGGTAAACATACGCATTATTTACTAATACACCCACCCAGCAACGACCATTTTTGCCGGTAAAAGATAATTCAATTGGATTTTTAGCATCTGTAACGGTCAACGTTGCTTGATCTTGCGTTGATTGTGTCCGCTCAATTTTCATTTCTTTTTCCTTCTTTTCGGAAGAAGAAGGTGTGGTAGATGATTGGCTCGTGTTTTCCTTGCTAGATTCAGATTCAGAACGAACTTGATTATTGACAGAAATCGAAGAATCATTTTGTGCAATCATCGGTTTAGACGTACGGTTGCTCCATGACATATAAAATACGACAACCAACACCGTCATGGCAATCAAAGCCAATAAAATAACTGGTAGATAGTCAATCCAGACCTTCTTTTGCTTCTCAGCTACATGCTGCGCTTTTCTTGAACCTTGAATGTGCTCTGGTTGTGGCCTTTGCGGAAGAGCCGGACCGAATTCAGCTTTTCCATCGAAGACAGCAACCAAATAATCCCCATCAAGACCAACAACTGTTGCATATTGACGAATAAAGGATCGGACATAATACGTTCCTGGAAGACGATCAAAGGTCCCCTCCTCCAATGCTTCTAGATAGCGTTTCTGAATTTTGGTTTTTTGCTGCAATTCATCAATTGTAATTTTTTTATTTAAACGGGCTTCCCGCAATTGTGCGCCAATTAAAATCTCATTGCTCACTCGTTCATCTACTCCAGTCTAACTTGCTTACTTTTCTCTTTTGTTTGCTTCCTGTTTAAAGATACCACAAATTGAACCGGTCTGGTGGATAAACGAACTAGTTTACACTTTTTTTAAACGATTTTTGAGGAAGATTCGTGTCCGTTCTTGTCTAGTGGCTCAACGTAAAAGCGACTAAATGCCTTTGGTTTAAGAAACACCTTACCCGCCGCAAAGATATCTTTTAATTGAATCGCTTGAATCACTTCTGGTAAATCAAATAATGTCACGTCTTCATACAACTCTTGCGTAAATTGATTGGCGATGTATTCTAGCGAGTTAAGCGATTGAAAGTACTTCCCTAACATTTTTTTCTTTACTAACACCAGATTCTCTTCGTTTAGATCATCATTTTCTTCAAAACCTAACAGAAGCGCCGTCATGGCTTCACAAAATGCAGTCGGTTGATCTGTATCTGTTGAAAAATCAGCCAAATGAAACCCTCGATCCATTGTAAATTCAAAGCCAAAGGTATCATCCAAAATGCCACGATTGTACAAATCTAAATACGCTTTAGAGGTCGATCCTACTAATAACTGAAGCAACAGCTGAATAGCCGTTCGGAATACCACGCGTTCACGAGCATCCACTGGCAAGTTCTGTTCCAGCCCTTTTACACCAAGAACCGCTTTCTTCCGTGTAACTGGCAATTGAATTGTAGCAAATGGTTGTACTTCTTCATAGGTTTGTTCTGGAAAATAACGCACAATTTTCCGATGAGCAGGGAAAGATTTTTTCGCCTGGTTTTCCTTTATAAAGGTAATCATTTGTAAAGGATCAAAATCACCTACAATAAATAAGGTCATGTTGCTCGGATGATAGAAAGTCTGATAACAATGATACAAATCCTCTGCCGTGATTTCAGCAATACTCTCGATTGAACCCGCAATATCGACATGCAGTGGATGATTAGGATACATATTCCCTAAAATACCAAAAAACTGTCGCCAACCAGCATCATCATTATACATTTGAATTTCTTGGCCAATGATTCCCTTCTCTTTTTCGACAGTCTCTTTCGTAAAATAAGGCTCTTGCACAAAATCTAATAAGGTTGCTAGACTCTCAAAAACATAGTCACTTGTTGAAAATAGATAACTCGTACGAGTAAAACTGGTAAAAGCATTTGCTGATGCGCCAAACTTACTAAATGTTTGAAAAATATCGCCTTCTTCTTTTTCAAAGAGTTTGTGCTCCAAAAAATGGGCAATGCCATCTGGAACCTGATCCAACGATTCTCCTTCATAGCCAAATTTATTATCAATTGACCCATAGTTTGTACTGAATAGTCCGTACGTTTTGTGATACCCTGCTTTCGGTAATAAAAAAACTTTTAAGCCGTTGGGTAATACTTCTCGATAAAGTACCTCATGAATTTGTTTGTATTCAAGCTTCTCCATGCTCATCCTCCCCTTCTAAAAAGAAAATTGCTTGCAAGGAAAGTCGATTTGCAAGTTGTTGAACATCTTCTTTCGTGACTGCTGCTAACTCTTCCAGCCATTGCTCTTCTGATTTTTTGGCTTTTGGTAACCAAGCTTCATAATAAACTTTTTCCATTAAATTTTGAGCGTAATCTTTCCCCAAATAATACTGAGTCTTGATTCGTTCCTTGGTTTGTTGCAACTCTAATGGCGTTATCTCCCCTCGTTTCAAGGCATCAAGTTGTTCATGAATCAATTTCAAAACTCGATTGCGATTCTTACTATCAATCCCTGTCTGAACCGTCACCATTCCGCGAAATAAATCTAAATTGCTAGATGCATAGTAGGCTAAACTTTCTTTTTCCCGTACATTTAAAAAGAGCTTCGAATGCGAAAATCCACCAAAAAGTCCGTTAAACACCATCGCTGGAAAACGAAAGACATCATCATAATATACATCTAAGTGGTAGGCCAAATTTAGTTTTGCTTGAACAACAGGTTCGATGACCGTTTTTTCCCGAATGACATTCGTCACGTCAAACTCCGAAAAAATCTCTGGATGGACTCGCTCCGTTTTCGGCCAATCCCAACTTTCAAATGCCTGTTCCACTTCATTGGCCGAAATGTCTCCAACCACAAAAATATCAACTTGATCCTCTTGAAGCATGGATTGGTACGTCGCCACCAATGAAGTAGCTGTACACTCACGAACCCCCGCCATCGTTCCGAAACTAGGTATTTTCTGATCGACATCATCTGCAAAATAGAGTTCTTGCACTTGAAGCGACGCCCAAGTCTGTTTGTCTTCTTCTAAACTACCTAGATAGGCCATCAAATTTTCTTGCTCTAACTGAAAGGTTTGTTCATCAAATCGTTCATTGGTGATATTGGGCGAGAACAAAATCTCTTTCAAAAAAGAAAGGACCTGGGTAAATAAGTTTTCGTCCCCTACGTAGTTACCGTTCACTACATTCATTGAAACATTTACTTGATGCAAGTTGCCTTTTTTGGCAACATTAATACCAAAACTTGCACCATACAAAGCTGCTAATTCTTTGCTAAGAGCCGTTTGTGTTGGAAAATGAAGACTATTGGTTTCGAGTAAACTGGTTAAAAGCGTCCGTGCTGCTGCTGTCTTAGCAGAATGACGGGTGGTAAAACGAACCAAAATACGAATCGTTTTAAATTTTTTTGTTGAAATCGTCGTTACCGTTACACCTGGTTGAATTTGTTTTGTCATTTGTTCGACTCCTTCATTACTTGTCCTATCGGAAATTATAACATACCCCAACTATACGGAAAATGAAGAGAACCCGAGTATTTTATTTTTAAAATGAAAGAATATTCGCTATACTGATTTGGAAGAGATGGGGGAGGTGAAACAAGATGAAAAAAATGCTTGGAGAATTCAAAGAATTCATCATGAAAGGTGACGTGCTTGACTTAGCTGTCGGTGTTGTTATTGGTAGTGCTTTTACTGCGATTGTTGGAAAAGTTGTTGAAGGCTTAATTACACCACTTGTTGGATTGGTGATTTCATTTATTCCAGGAACAAAAAATGGCAATCTGGAAGATTCATTAAATATTTTGGATGTAAAAGTAAATGGTGTTACTTTCCAATTTGGCGATGTTATTAGTGCAATTATTACATTCCTGATTACCGGTTTTGTCCTATTTTTAGTTGTTCGTACTGCGAACCGTGCCAAAAAAATACACGAAAAACCAGCTGTCATTGTGGAAGCAGCACCAACTTCTGAAGATTATTTAGCTGAAATTCGTGACTTACTAAAAGCACAATCCACAGATAAAAAGTAGCCTTTTGGATGATTACTTTTTTCTCACATTTGAATGAAACAAAAAAATGAGAAAGACGTCTTTCTCATTTTTTTGTTTCATTCTTCTTTGGTTAAAATTATTGGCTCCATATTTGTTAAGGTATTTCGTTTGCAAGGCTTGAGCGTATTAATGAAAAACACCAAAACCACCAGTCCAACTGATTTTTTCTGCAGCCGCTAAACTAATTTGCAAAAAGCCCATTGCTTCTAGCTCACGTGCTCGTTTTAGACTTCCAGCGTCCAATACAGCCAAATCACTTCCAGCTAATGCTTCGGTCACAATTTTTTTCGCTTCTTGATCATCAGATGCTAGTAAGACAGTTGTTTGGTGTTGCCCTGCGACTTTTTTTGTTGCCAATGTTGCTGCAAATGTTGTATTGAACCCTTTAACTAGTTTTGAATCCGTTGCTTGTTTCGCAATTTCCGCTGCTGCTGAGCTATCTGCCGGCACAACCAAATCATCAAAGGTATCAAAATTCACCGGATTGGTTATATCAACAATTATTTTGCCTTTTAATTCCTCAGCAAAATTAGCTAAAATACTTGATACAGCAGGATAGGGTACAGCCAACACAACAATTTCACCTATCGTCACTTCATTTTTTGGTGTTGCTGAGCCGACATAATGAACAGTATTCCCCGCATCTTCAAAATTTTTTCCAATTGCTTGTCCCATATTTCCTTTTCCAAAAATTGTTACATTCATCATTGTATAATCCTCCTTCGTAGTTATCTACCATAAGCTCATCCTATACCTTGGAGTAAAGAAAGCCAAATAAAATGACTTACTTTTTGTAAGTTTTTTTAGCTAAAAAAAATCAAGAACCATCTTGGCTCTTGATCAGGCATCTAAATTGCTTCGCTTAAAAATTCAATTTCCACTGTTTTCGTTAAAATATCAGAGTAACTATACGACACACGTTCGAATGAATTTTCTTCTGGATCCAAATCCACGACAAATACCGATGGATAGGTTTCTGCTAAAATTCCCTTTCGTTCCGTTTGACGTTTACGGCCAGTTTGTGCAACTAGCATCAATTCACACCCAATTTTGCATTCCAAGTCCTTTTTTATCGTCGCTAACGTTGTTGGCATCGCATTCACCTCGAACTCAATTGTATCATATAATGCTGAAAATTTCAACTTTATCATAAATTTCCAAAGGTTTCAATTATTTTTTTCATAATCCATAATTTTTTAACGAATTTCTTTTCTTATTTTGTTCATTGCTCGATTAAATGCACTTCCAACGGCACGTTGACTGACTTCCATGATATCGGAAATCTCCATCATTTCTTTGCCTTGTAAAAACAAATTTAAGACACGACGTTCCATCGGAGCACAATACGTAGGGTAGGCCGTCAATGCCTCTTTCACAATCAACCGACTCACCGGATCATCTTTCGCATACCCCAAGACAACATCAAAAAATTCCGCGCCATATTCTTGCGTAATCATCTCATAGGAACTTGCATTCATTTCTGCCTGACGTTTGACGGCTCGCTGCTTCCTCAATTTGCTAAAAATATGATTTTGAAAAGATTGTTTAAAAAAAGCGCCAAAGGTACTACCTAAAGTTTCATCATAAGAAGACCAACATTTGTACAAAATAATTCTTCCTTCTTGTATCCAATCATCTTCCAACATGTCCCGAACATAATACTGAGATTGTAGGTTTAATATAACCGGTTGATACTTTTGAAACAGTACTTCTAACTCATCATCAACACACGAATTCGTTATCGGCATCTTTTTCACTCCTCTCAATTAGTGAGAAGAGCCTATCATAATTTTCGCTAGTTGTTTCTCATTTTGACAGTCAATCTTTCTTTTTCTTGCTTAATTCTTCAAGTTTTTCACTTAAAGATGACAACTGTTGATCATTCCAAGGAGAGTTGCGCCGATAATGAGTAAAATGAAGCTCTTTTTGGTGTTGTTGAATATCTTTTTCTGCTTTTTGCACGGTCTTATAAAGTTCCCGAGCCGAAGTTCTGAGTGCACCTTGCGAGAAAATCACCCATTGTTCTGCTAAATCACTTGTTGCCACAGTAACTTGGGTCAACAGCGTATTCATTTCACCAGCTATTCGTTCAATATAACTATCCGCAGTTTCACCTTCTTCAGTAAACACCACTTCAAGCTGGTATTTTTTATAACTTTGAGTAACTCCGGGCACAAATTGTGCGTCAAATACGACAATTATTTCGAGGCCTTCATATTTTGCCATATTGGATAGTCGTTGCAATAATTGTTCCCGTGCTTCTTCCATTCGGTCTTGATTTTTTAAGGCAACCAGTTCTGGCCAAGCACCAATCATATTATAGCCATCTACAATCAAAAGGTTTTTTTTCATAGGCTATTGCCAGGATCGACTCGTTGAATGAATGCTTCATACATCAGTAAGCCGGCAGCTACACTTGCATTTAAGCTTTGCACATGTCCGACCATTGGGATTGTTAACAATTCGTCCACCGATTTCTTTAAGCCTTCGCTCATTCCACGGCCTTCATTACCAATAATGAGAGCAATTGCACCTTGCGCATTCCATGAGCGATAATTTGTGCCCGTCATATCTGTCCCGAATGTCCAGAAACCTCTGTCCTTAAGTGTCTGGACAGCATTGGTAAGATTGGTGACACGTGCAATGGGCACATGTTCTACCGCACCAGTCGATGTTTTCACCACGACTGGTGTAATGCCGACCGCCCGATGCTTAGGAATAATGATGCCGTCCACTCCACTTGCATCTGCTGTCCGCAAAATTGAACCAAAATTATGAGGATCTTCTAAATTATCTAATAAGACAAAGAACGGTTTCGTTGGACTTTTTTCCAGTAACTCTTCTAGACTCAAATACTCATAGGGAGTGATTGCTAAAACTATCCCCTGATGAACTCCTTGTTGGCTCAACTGATCTAGTTTTTGTTTCGGTACCCACTTGACTGGCACCGCCTGTTCGCGACTGAGCTCTTTGATTTCATCAATTCGATCTCCGTGTGCATCTTCCAATAAAAATACTTTATTGCCACGCCCTTTTTTCAATGCTTCCACTACGGCATGGTGACCAAAAACAAAATTCTCTGCTAGCTCTTCCGCTGTCATTTCCTTTTCTTTTCGTCCAGCATTTGCAGCTAACTCTTTCTGTTGCTTCGCATAATTTTTATGGGCCCCTCTTTTTTTATTAGACCCTCCACGATGCTCGTTTGAATCTCTCTGCCAATTGTTCTTAGCCATTTTCTTCACCCACCTTTTCAATGCACCATTGCACCAATTCCTCTAATCTTTCTGTTTGTTTGGTTAAATGGAGGTAACCAATTAACGCTTCAAAACCAGTCGAAATGCGATAGGTAATAATATCGGCATTTTTCGCACTTGTATAGCTTTTGCTATTTCTTCCACGACGGAAAATTTCTTGTTCTTCTTCTGATAATAATTGTTGGTTCTGCATTTTTTGGATGAGGCTCGCTTGAGCTTTAGCGGAAACATAGTGCGTTGCTGTTTTATGCAATTGGTTTGGCCGAGTCAAGCCGCTTTGAATCAAATAATCGCGAACGTATACCTCATAGATCGCATCGCCTACATAAGCAAGGGCTAAACCATTTAACTGACGATAATCTTTCATTACTCTCTTCTCCATCGTGTGCCTTGAGCTGTGTCTTCTAATACGATTCCTTGTTGTTTTAATTGTTCCCGAATTTCATCACTACGAGCAAAATTGTGTTCTTTTCTGGCTTGATTTCGTTCCAAAATTAACTGTTCAATCGCTTCATCCACCAATTCATTGCTAAATTCGATACCAAATACCGCCAACCACTTTGTTAATTGTCTGTATCCTTGTGCTAAAACAACGGTCGAGACACTCGCTTGCTCCAAATAGATATTCATCCATTTGGCTAATTCATACGTAACTGTGATGCCATTAGCAGCATTAAAATCATCATCCATTTCGGTAATAAATTGCTCTTCCAATTGTGCCAATTCAGCAAGTTTTTCTTGGTCATTCGCTAGTTGACTCACTGCCTTTTTTTGGCGGAAAATAACGTTCTCAACGGTATTTTTCAATCGTTGCAAATTGGTCGTCGCTTCTTGCAATGTTGTTTGAGAATAACGAATAGGTCTACGATATTGAGTTGTAGCTAGAAAGAAGCGCAGTGCCTGTGGATCAACCACTTGAACAAGATCATGCACCGTCACAAAATTTCCCAGTGATTTGCTCATTTTCTGATCATCTTCACCGATTGTCACATAGCCATTATGCATCCAATAATTGGCAAAAGGTTTGCCCGTTTTGGCCTCGCTTTGCGCAATTTCATTCTCATGATGGGGAAATTCTAAATCTTGGCCACCCCCATGAATATCGATTGTATCCCCTAAATGTTTGGTTGCCATGACTGAGCATTCAATATGCCATCCAGGACGACCTTCCCCCCATGGAGAAGTCCACGATACCTCACCTGTTTTGGCTGATTTCCATAAAGCAAAATCCAATGGGTCTTCTTTGATTTGCTGCTCCTCACCTGTCCGTTGACTCGCACCAATCTCCAGCTCATCAATGGATTGATCGCTCAATTGACCATAATTTTTAAATTTACGCGTCCGATAATAAACATCTCCTGCTACTTCATAAGCGTATTCTTTTTCTATCAATACTTCTATAAAGGCGATGATGTCTTGAATATGATCCATCACTCGGGGATTCAAACTCGCTTTTTGAACATGTAGCGCTTCTGTATCTTCATAAAAAGCAGCAATAAATCGATCGGCTACTTCTGAAGCGGACTCACCTAATTCCTTGGCCGTACGAATGATTTTGTCATCCACATCTGTGAAATTGGATACATATGTAACCTCATACCCTCGATATTCCAAATAACGACGAATGGTATCAAATGACACTGTGCTACGCCCATTACCAATATGAATATAATTGTAGACGGTTGGTCCACACACATACATCTTGACTTTGCCTTCCTCTATTGGTTGGAAACGTTCTTTTTTTCGCGTTAAGGTATTATATATTTGAATCATTTGTTACTTTCTCTCCTTTCAATCGTACCACTTTTGCTGCAACCCCCACCGCAGTTGCATCGGCCGGGATATCATGAATCACCACAGACCCTGCGCCTATTTTTGATCTTTCTCCAATCGTAACAGGCCCCAGTACTTGGACATGACACGAAATCACCGCATCCTTTTTTACTGTAGGATGTCGTTTTCCTGTATGCTTACCTGTCCCACCAAGAGTTACGCCATGAAACAGCACTACACCCTCTTCTATTTCTGCGGTTTCACCAATTACGACACCCATCCCATGATCAATAAATACTCCCGGAGCGATTTGAGCACCAGGATGAATTTCAATTCCAGTCATAAAGCGCCAAAATTGTGAATGAATACGAGCAAGTAAAAAAAGATGATGACGATACAAAAAGTGAGAAAATCGATGCCAAAATAAGGCATGCACTCCTGGATAGGTTAAGAGAACTTCTAGTGTGGTTCTCGCAGCTGGATCATTTGCCTTAGCAGACTGTACTGCACGTTTCAACCAATTCATCAATTCACCTTCTTCTTTTTTACTAAAACTATCTTTCTACTCATTTAAGGAACCATGCTCCCTTATTCAAAGTGATACAAAAAAGCATCTTTTGCATAAACATTCTTATGCAAAAGACGCTTTTATCACGTGGTTCCACTTTTTTTTGCAGAGTAACTCTGCCTCAAATAGGTAACGGTCTATCGCCGTTTTTGACTTACGCCAAAACCACTCCCAGGTGCATTTCCTCATCTTCTTTAATTGCTTTCAGCCACCGCAATCTCTCTACAAAAGAAGAAGTCGTACTTCGTCTGTTCTTTGTGTTTCATTATAATACTTGATTTAAATGAGCCAATGCTTTTTCTTTTCCTAACAATTCAACTGTGTTTGGTAATTCCGGACCATGCATTTGGCCAGATACTGCTACACGAATTGGCATAAAGAGATTTTTCCCTTTCACTCCTGTTTCTTTCTGAACACTCTTAATCGCGGCTTTAACCGTTGCTGCATCAACAACGTCCATTTGTTCTAATTGGGCCTTGAAAGCGGCTAATACAGTCGGCACTGTCTCCCCTGCTAAAACTTCTTGAGCCGCTTCATCTAATGCTGGATGTTCCTCAAAAAACATTTTGGATAACGGAACTATTTCTGCGGCGTAGCTCATTTGAGGTTGATACAAAGCAACAATTTTTTGAAGCCATTGTTTTTTCTCTTCCGATAATGGTTCCGTCAATTCATTCGCTTGCACCAAATAAGGAATACACATGTCTGTTAATGTTTCAACATCCATGGTTTTCATATACGTGTTATTTACCCATTCAAGCTTCTTGGCATCAAATGCCGCTGGTGATTTACTTAAGCGTTCGTAATCAAATAATTTAATTAGTTCTGCTTGAGAGAAAATTTCTTCTTCACCCACTGGCGACCAACCAAGCAGAGCGATAAAGTTAAACATCGCCTCAGGTAGATAGCCTAAATCACGATATTGTTCAATAAATTGTAAGATAGATTCATCACGTTTACTTAGTTTTTTGCCCGTTTCGGTATTGATAATCAAGGTCATATGACCAAATTTTGGTGGTGTCCAACCAAAAGCTTCATAAATCATCAATTGTTTTGGTGTATTGGCAATATGATCATCTCCACGCAAAACATGAGTGATTTTCATCATATGGTCATCTACAGCAACAGCAAAATTGTAGGTTGGCATACCATCGCGTTTTTGGATAACAAAATCGCCGCCGACATTTTCAGCTTCAAAGACAATTTCACCTTTTACCATATCATCAAACCGGTATTCATTCCCTCTTGGTACACGGAAACGGATAACTGGTTCAAAACCGGCTGCTTCTTTAGCCGCTTGTTGTTCCGGTGTTAGATTTGCACATGTCCCACCATAGTGAGGCATTTCTCCTCGAGCACGTTGCGCTTCTCGTTCAGCTTCTAATTCTTCCTCCGTACAATAACATTTGTAAGCTAAGTTACTTGCTAAGAGCTGATCAATTAAAGGCTGATAAATGTCTTTTCTTTCTGATTGACGGTACGGACCATAGTTCCCTGGCTTTTGCGGTGACTCATCCCAATCCATTCCCAACCATTCCAAGTTTTCTAATTGACTTTTTTCCCCATCAGCAATGTTGCGCTTTTGGTCCGTATCTTCAATACGAATGATGAATTCTCCATCATTATGCCGAGCAAATAGATAGTTGAATAATGCAGTCCGAGCATTGCCAATATGCAAATGACCGGTTGGACTTGGTGCGTAACGTACGCGTACTTTTGTCATGTCGTTCCTCTTCCTTTAACTCATTTTTTTATTTATTCGAATCAATAAATAAAACCATTGCTTTGAAAAAGCTGTTCAATTGAATTGTACATTCATTGGCGTGAATAGTAAAGTCAACTGAACAACCTTCCTTCGTTTTCTATTTTTTGTTTCCCTTATGATTGTTTTTTTCTTCAGAATTACTAATACCGCGTGTGGCATGATCCGGCTTAGCAAAAATCATCCGTCCTGCCGCAGTCTGTAATGCACTTGTTACGATGACTTGAATGCGTTCATTCATAAAATGCTGACCATCTTCGACCACAACCATCGTACCGTCATCCAAGTATGCCACTCCTTGTTGCCGTTCTGTCCCAGCCTTGACGACTAGAACCTGCATGGTTTCACCAGGAATGACGACGGGTTTGACAGCATTTGCTAAAGCATTAATATTTAAAACGGGCACATTTTGGAAAGAAGCAACTTTATTCAAATTAAAATCATTCGTTACGACGATTCCATCAAGCTGTTTGGCTAGCTTCAACAATTTGCTATCAACTTCCGCAATCTCCTCAAAGTCTCCTTCATACATTTCGACTTCAATTCCATTCTCCTCTTGAAGTGCGTTTAAAATATCTAAGCCTCTGCGACCACGTACACGCTTTAAACTATCACCTGAATCAGCAATGTATTGTAATTCATACAGAACAAAATTTGGAATAAGTAACGTTCCTTCGATAAAACCGGTTTTCGCAATATCATAGATGCGTCCGTCAATAATGACACTCGTATCTAAAATTTTGTACTTTCGGAAATGTTCTGTGCTCTTACGATCCAATAACTGCCCATCAGGTTCTTCGGTCTTCTTTGGCTTTGTAATAAATACTTTTCGCCACTCGTCAATCCGAGTCGTTCCCATACGAAAACCCAAATAACCAAGCGCACTCATCAAGACCACTGGAACAACACTGCTCACAAAAGGGACATTCCAATTAAAAAAAGGAATCGAAACAATAACCCCAATTAATAAGCCAATAATAATGCCAGCTGCTCCAAATAGAATATAGGGCAAGCTAAACTCGCTTAGTTTTTCTTCCGTCCTACGAATAACCCGTAATACATAGTCAGCCACTAATAAAGAAAATAAATAAAAAATAAGTCCACCAATGATACTATTTGTAACATTGTTATTTAACCAATGATTCTGTGTTTGACCAATTGTCTTCCAAGCCAACGGTAAGATAGATAAGCCTAAGCTAATACCAGCGAGAGCCATTAACACATTTATAACTCGTTTTTTCACATGCTTCCCTCCATTTCATTTTTCATTTATGAAAAAACTTTTTTTAACGCTTCAGATAACGTTGCAACCCCAACAATTTCAATTGAGGTAGGTGGCTCCCAGTTTTGTAGGTTATTTTTGGGCAAATAAACCTTTGTAAAGCCTAATTTTTGGACTTCTTTGACTCGTTGCTCAATCGCATTCACACGCCGAATTTCGCCAGTTAAACCAATTTCTCCGATAAAACATTCGGTTGGCTTGGTCCCTTTCTCTTTGTAACTAGACGCAATGCTAATCGCGATTGCCAAATCAATTGCTGGTTCATTTAATTTTACCCCACCAGCAGCTTTTAAATACGCATCTTGATTTTGAAGCAATAACCCCGTTCGTTTTTCTAATACGGCCATAATCAATGAAACCCGATTAAAATCCAAACCCGTTGTTGTGCGTTTTGCATTACCAAACATGGTGGGAGTAATCAGTGCCTGAATTTCAACCAAGATGGGACGACTCCCCTCCATCGCCACGACGATAGCCGATCCTGTAGCTCCAGCAAGGCGCTCTTCTAAAAAAACTTGTGACGGATTGGCTACTTCGCGTAACCCGCCTTCTACCATTTCAAAAATACCAATTTCATTCGTTGACCCAAAACGGTTCTTTACTGCCCGTAGAATACGAAAACTCTGATGCTGCTCTCCTTCAAAATATAAAACAGTATCCACCATATGTTCCAACATTCTCGGTCCTGCAATTGATCCTTCTTTGGTCACATGCCCAACGATAAAGATGGCAATGCCATTGGTTTTCGCAATCTTTAAAAGCTCAGCAGTCGTTTCTCGAACTTGGCTAACACTACCAGCAACGCTCGTAATATCGGGTTGGGTCATTGTCTGAATTGAATCGATAATAACATATTGCGGTGTCAATTCCTCGATTGCTTTGCGAATGTCCGACATATCCGTCTCCGCATAAAGATAAAATTCGTCATTAACGACACCTAAACGCGTTGCGCGCAGTTTAATTTGTTCAGCGCTCTCTTCTCCTGATACATAAAGGACCGTACCACCCGTTGCAGCTAATTGTTGAGAAACTTGCAGCAATAAGGTCGATTTGCCAATCCCTGGATCACCGCCAAGCAGAATTAACGAACCTGGAACAACCCCTCCACCCAGCACTCGGTTTAATTCATCCAGTTCTGTTTTTACTCGCGGTTCTTTTTTAGGGACAACATCTGCAAGACGTGTCGGTTTCATTTTTTGACCAGTGATTGTGGTTCGCGAACGGCGATCAGTTGTATCTTGTACTTTTTCTTCAACCATTGAATTCCAACTATGGCATTGTGGGCACTTGCCTAAATACCTAGGTGAAATATAGCCACAATGTTGACATTCAAATTGAGTCTTTGCTTTTTTTGCCATCGACTATCCCTCTTTACTTACCTGATGATCCAAAACCGCCCTTGCGTTCTTCATAGGCATGATCATCATCTGCTTTTAAAAAGGGAAGAAATATCCCTTGACCAATTCTTTCTCCTTTTTTTATCACGACATCACTCAAACCAATATTCAAAAACTGAAACATGATATGCCCCTCATTCGCAGCATTATTATAATAATCTGCATCAATCACACCAATACCATTCCCTAACAGTAAAAAGCGTTTTAACGGGTTACTAGAACGGTTGGCTAGTTGCAAATACTCATCTGCACCCATATACGCCTTAACGCCAGTAGGTACAAGTGTTGGCTTAATTCCTTTTAATTCCTTTGGCACGCCTCTTTGACTCAAAAAATTCTTGATGATACTTGGAATTACCACTTCCTCAGATGCTTCAAAATCATAACCAGCTGCTTTTTTGGTTGCACGAGTTGGCAGATGGATTTCTTTATTTTTATAAGTGGAAAGTACTTCAAATCCACGTTTTTTTTCCAATCTATCTGACCCTCCTAATAAATGACTTGTCTTATTCTATCATAAAAACAGGAATCACTTTCTATTCATGACTCTCATCTTATTGTACACTCTATCCTCATAATACGGCGAAAAAACCAAAAAAAAACATCTCTCCTTTAACTTACATTTTTTTTTAAGAAAATATACATGACGAATGCACGTTTTATAGGTAAAATGAGAGAAACACGAGAAAAATGAAAATTTGAGGTGTAACGATGCGTGCAACATTAAAAGAGGCCAAACGAATCGTCATTAAAATTGGTACAAGTTCTTTGATGTATCCAAATGGAAACATTAATTTAGCTGGAATTGATGAACTAGCTTTTGTTTTGAGTGATTTACGAAATCAAGGAAAAGAAATCATATTAGTATCGTCAGGTGCAATTGGCGTAGGTATGAACAAATTGCATATGCAAAAACGTCCGTCCGCTATCCCTGAACAACAAGCCGTTGCAGCTGTCGGTCAAGCCGCGTTGATGGATATTTACAATCAACGTTTCTTAACTTACAGCCAACAAACCGCTCAATTATTACTGACGCGAGATATTGTCGAGTACCCAAAGAGTCGACAAAATGTTATTAACACACTAGAACAGCTTGTTCATATGAATATTATCCCAATTATTAACGAAAATGATACTGTAGCGGTTGAAGAGCTAGATCATCAAACAAAATTTGGTGACAATGACCAATTATCCGCTATCGTTGCGGAATTAATTCAAGCCGACTTATTAATCATGCTCTCCGATATTGATGGGTTTTATTCTGACAACCCGTTAACAAATACTGATGCTACCCTTTATCCTCATATTACAGCAATTACAAAAGAGTTGATGGAACAAGCAACTGGAAAAGGCAGTCGTTATGGTACTGGTGGCATGATGAGCAAACTCAAAGCAGCTCAACGGATCCTTGCAGCAAAACATGCTATGGTCCTAGCAAACGGAAAACACCCGAAAATTATTTTTGCAATTTTAGCAGGACAACCCGTGGGAACATTATTTAAGGAGGAAGCGCAATGATCGATTTACAAACTTTGGGCAAACAAGCCAAAGACAGTGCCTATCAATTAGGTCTGTTAGAAACAGCCAAAAAGAATGAATTATTAAACCAAATGGCTGACGCCCTAGAAAAACGAACAGATGATATCTTAATCGCAAACACTCTAGACCTCAACCAAGCAGAGGAAAATAAAATTCGTGATGTCATGAAAGACCGGCTGCGCTTGACACCAGAGCGCATTCAGGAAATGGCTAATGGCATGCGACAAGTGGCTCAGCTACCTGACCCAATCGGGAATGTCGATAAGATGTGGAAAAATACCGATGGACTGCTCATTGGCCAACAAAGAGTACCCCTGGGAGTCATTGGTATTATTTATGAATCACGACCAAACGTGACCACGGATGCAGCAAGCCTCTGTTTTAAATCAGGCAATGCAGTGATTTTACGTGGCGGGAAAGAAGCATTTCATTCAAATCAACAGTTAGTACAAATTTTACAGGATGCCTTGCTAGAAGCTCAACTAGCACCTTATGCCATTCAATTTGTGGATGATACTTCCCATGAAACTGCTAAAGCACTTATGCAACTAACTGACTACCTTGACGTCTTAATTCCTCGTGGTGGAGCCGGTCTTATACGCAGAGTCAAGCAAACAGCTACCGTTCCTGTCATCGAAACCGGAACAGGCAATAATCATGTTTACGTGGACCGCCATGCACAATTAGATATGGCCATCCCCATTATCATCAATGCAAAAGCTCAACGACCATCTGTTTGTAACGCGATGGAGACCTTGTTAATTCACCATGAAGTTGCGCCCTTCTTTTTACCGAAAATTGAAGAGGCTTTGATTGCCAATCAAATTGAAATTCATGCAGATGAACGAGCAATGGACTACCTAAAAACAGCACTGCCAGCAACAGAAGCAGACTGGTCCACCGAATATCTGGACTATATTTTAGCTATTAAAGTGGTGGATTCCTTAGAAGAAGCAATTGTCCATATTAATAAATACAATACCAAACACTCTGAAGCTATCATTACGGATAATTATGGGGCTTCTCAAAAATTTCTAAAAGAAGTAGATGCCGCTGCTGTTTATGTCAATGCTTCTACACGGTTTACAGATGGTTACGTCTTTGGATTTGGTGCTGAAATTGGTATCTCTACCCAAAAGATTCATGCCCGCGGGCCAATGGGCTTGCATGAATTAACTTCAATCAAGTACATTGTATACGGAAATGGTCAAATTCGACACTAATGGACCATTCCCATCGCTGTTCGATTCACCGAAGTGAATCGAACAGTTTTTTTATTTCCTACTTTTCTATCCCTCTGAAACTTTACAGAACGATGTAAAACGTTTACACTAAAAATGTTGGGGATAGCAAAAAATGAAAAGGTAGGAGAAAAAAATGTACCAAGTACGTTTTATTGATTTATATACAAAACATTATGTTGATAGTGAAATTGACGAAATTCCACGAACTGGGGATATGTTAAAGTTGACTGGTCGCGGCAAACACTATATTGTTCGTGGTGTTGCACGAGATATTGATGAAACAGAAGGAAAAACCGCAAAGATTGTCATTTACCTTGAAAATATCAATCAAACTTATTGGATGAACAGTTTGGCATCGGATAAGCACTGATCCTTAGATAAATCATCTGATTTTCTTGAAAGTTTCGACTGTGACCGCTATAATCTTATAAGACTGCGGTCAAATATAGATAAAGTGAGGAAATGCGTTGATTACAGTAAGTGATGTGAGTTTGCACTTTTCAGATCGCAAACTTTTTGATGATGTAAATATTAAATTTACGCCCGGAAATTGTTATGGATTAATTGGTGCAAATGGTGCAGGGAAATCAACCTTCTTGAAAATATTAGCAGGTGATATTCAACCTTCAACAGGCAATGTTTCTTTAGGACCTGATGAACGTTTGGCCGTATTGCGTCAAAATCACTTTGATTTTGAAGACTATCCTGTAATTGAAACAGTGATTATGGGACACAAACGTCTTTATGATGTGATGAAAGAAAAAGATGCTATTTATATGAAAGAGGATTTCAGTGATGAAGATGGCATTCGTGCAGCAGAACTAGAAGGTGAATTTGCTGAATTGGATGGTTGGGAAGCTGAGCCCGAAGCAGCCGTTCTCTTACAAGGATTAAATATTCCTGAAGCACTGCATCATGTCAAAATGAAAGAATTAACAGCTGGTCAAAAGGTGAAAGTTTTACTTGCTCAGGCTTTATTTGGCAAACCAGATGTACTTTTACTTGATGAACCAACCAATGGACTGGATATTCAATCAATTAATTGGTTAGAAGAATTTTTGATTAATTTTGATAATACTGTGATTGTTGTATCCCATGACCGACATTTTTTAAATAAGGTCTGTACCCACATGGCGGATCTTGATTTTGGAAAAATCAAGTTATACGTTGGTAATTATGATTTTTGGCTGGAATCAAGCCAGTTAGCTACCAAGTTACAAGCCAATGCGAATGCCAAAAAAGAAGAACAAATAAAAGAATTACAAGAATTTATCGCTCGTTTCAGTGCCAATGCTTCGAAATCAAAGCAAGCAACGTCACGGAAAAAAATGCTTGATAAAATTACGCTAGATGATATTCAACCCTCTTCTCGTCGTTATCCATTTGTTGGCTTTAAGCCAGAACGCGAAATTGGAAATGATTTACTACAAGTTGAAAATGTTAGCGTAACAATTGATGGAAAAAAAATATTAGACAACATTTCTTTTACATTGAACAAAGAAGACAAAGTCGCCTTTATTGCAAAAGATGACATCACAACAACCATTTTGTTTAAAGTTATCATGGGCGATTTAACTCCAGACACTGGGACCGTTCGTTGGGGTGTGACCACTAGTCAAGCCTATTTAGCAAAAGATACCAGCAATGAATTCGCGAGTGCTATGACCATTCTTGACTGGCTACGCCAATACGCAAGCAAAGAAGAAGACGACAATACTTTCTTGAGGAGTTTCCTAGGAAGAATGCTATTCTCTGGAGATGAAGTATTAAAACCTGTAAATGTCCTTTCTGGTGGGGAAAAAGTCCGCTGCATGCTATCGAAAATGATGCTCTCTAAAGCCAATGTATTGGTGTTAGATGATCCTACAAATCATTTAGATTTGGAATCCATTACAGCATTAAATGATGGCTTAATGTCCTTTACAGGCGCATTGCTATTTGCTTCGCACGATCACCAATTCATTCAAACTCTGGCTAATCGAATAATTGCCGTTTCTGATAAAGGTGTGGTTGATCGCGCAGAAACAACCTACGACGAATTTTTGGAAAATCCCGAACTGCAAAAACGTGTAGCCACACTTTATGCTTAAGGGGAAAGCCAAATTTCAGGGAATAGAAAAAGGAGACTCGCAAGATTGCGAGTCTCCTTTTCACTAGACAAATTATTTTTTTCCTAAAAAGAAGGAAATAACAGCTACGACAATGACTGCTCCTAAAATTGAAGGAAAAACAGCCATTCCAGCCAGTTTCCAACCCCAATTTCCAAAAAGTGCTTGACCGACAGCTGAACCAATTAACCCAGCGGCAATATTCGCTATCCATCCCATTGATTCACCTTTATTTGTAATTGCACCTGCAACCACACCGATAATAGCACCCACAATTAAAGACCAAATAAATCCCATAATAGCAACTTCCTCTCTGATAATCATTTTTATCAAACAGATTGGTTTGATACTATATAGTTTACATGAAAAATAATAAGTGTGTTTCAGCCATGCTTATCTAAAAGAATTCTTTTCCATTCGATTCTCTTTTATTTACTTTTAACAAGAAAGAATGCTCATTTTTTTCCTAGTGAAATAGGAAAAACCTTTAGTGAGAGAAATAATTTAGAAGAGTTTGACTAATTTTATCAAAAAAATAATTTGTTCAAAAAAAATTGATGATATTTTTTCTTTATCTCTTATGAATCGGTACTCAATCGCTCATATAAACATAAATTTCTTGGTTCACCGTACAATAAGCTATCTTGTCTTAATGTACCAACAAACGTAAATCCACTCGCTCTAGCTACTTGGTTACTTGCTTGATTTTCTTGCACCGCTCGAATGGACAATTTCTTTAATTCTAGTGTGTCAAACGCGTAAGTACATAACGCGCGAACAGCTTTTTTCATGATTCCTTGTTTGGTATAGTCCTTCGCTAACCAATACCCGATTTCTGCTTTTTTTATCTCTTTATCGATAAAATGCAAGTCAATCATCCCAATCAACGTCTCTTTTTTAGCGATGACAAATAAGCAATCCGTTTCATTCACCATGCCTTGTAACTTCATTTTGAGGTATGTTTTTTCATCATCAATTGTCTTTGTTTTCGGTATAAAATCCAAAAATTCGCCTAAATGTTGACGATTTTGATTAAGGACATCAAAAATTTCTTCTGCCATTTCTGGCATTGGAAAAATAAAAGATAATTCTTCATCAATTGCTATCGTAAACCGCATCTATTTTTCCTCCTCTTTATCAATTCCACAGAATCCAGCTACTAACTCAATGCAAAAGAAATCACGTTATCTCTAGTCATTCATTAATAGTGTTTTTCGTTCACTCTTCGTTAATTTTGCTCTCACTAATTGATAAGATTCAAAAATCAGTTGTTCGATTTGTTCATCAGATACTTCTTTTGAAGAAAGCAACACTGAATTCCAGTGTGTTTTATTTGCATAATACCCAGGAATGATTGCTCCAGAGTAAAGTTCTCGTAACTCTTCATTTTTTTTCGGTAAATTTTTTAAAGTAATCTTGGCTTGCGGGTCTGCTGCAGGATTCATCAACCCAAATTGTTTTCCTAAAAGCGAAAAATAGACAGTCCCCCAGTCCTCTCGGAAATAGACCTCTGCTCCAGGTAAAGATTGGCCATAAGCTGTCATTTTTTTGATTCGCTTCTCAATAAATTCTTGCATTTCTTCACATCCGTTTCTCTTTCGACTCTCTAACTATCTAAAGTAGTTAAGCATATTGCAAAAACACCGAAAGAAGCACTTCTTTCGGTGTTCATCGTATTTAAATTTGAGACCAGACACTTTCTAAAATGTTTGTTTGGGTCCGATCCGGGCCAACTGAGAAAGTTGAAATTCGAACGCCGACCAACTCTGAGACGCGGCGCACGTAGTTTCGTGCATTTTCTGGTAAATCAGCTAATGTTTTGCAACTGGTAATATCTTCTGACCAACCCGGTAGTTCTTCATAGACTGGTTTGCATCGTTGCAATTCTTTTAAGCTAGCTGGATAGTGATAAATCAATTGACCATCCAGTTCATACGCAGTACAAATTTTCACTGTTTCTAAACCACTTAAAACATCAATCGAATTAAGCGACAGATTTGTAATTCCTGAAACACGACGAGAGTGACGCATAACAACAGAATCAAACCAACCGATTCTTCGTGGTCGTCCAGTGGTTGTCCCATACTCACGACCAACTTCACGAATTTGACTACCAGTTTCATCAAACAATTCGGTAGGAAATGGTCCATCCCCTACACGTGAAGTATATGCTTTACATACGCCAACAACTTTATTAATTTTGGATGGGCCAACCCCACTACCAATTGTAACGCCACCAGCCACTGGATTTGAAGAAGTAACAAATGGGTATGTCCCTTGATCAATGTCCAACATAACTCCTTGAGCACCTTCAAATAAAACCCGTTTTCCTTCATCTAGTGCATCATTAAGAATCACCGAAGTATCGGTTACATATTGTTTAATTTGTTGCCCATATTCGTAATATTCTTCAAAAATATCCTCAAATGCTAGTGGTTCAGAATCAAACATCCGTACAAATTGACGATTTTTATCCTCTAAGTTTAATCGTAATCGTTCTTCGAAAATTTCTTTGTCCAATAAATCTGCAATGCGAATACCTACGCGCGCTGCTTTATCCATATAAGCTGGGCCAATGCCTTTATTAGTAGTCCCAATCTTATTGACACCCTTTGCTTCTTCTTGCAATTGATCTAATTTGATATGATAAGGCAAAATAACATGTGCTCGATCAGAAATACGTAAATTGTCAGTGTTTATTTTATGTTCTGCTAAGTAAGCCAATTCTTTAACAAGCGACTTAGGATTGACAACAACCCCATTCCCAATAACACTAATTTTTTCCTTGTAAAAAATACCAGAAGGAATTAAGTGCAATTTGTAGGTTACACCGTTGAATTGAATCGTGTGTCCCGCATTGTCTCCACCTTGATAACGAGCAATCACTTCAGCATTTTCACTGAGAAAATCGGTGATTTTTCCTTTTCCTTCATCGCCCCACTGCGTTCCAACTACTACTACTGATGACATATGAATACCTCTTTCTGTATTTGTTGTATTCCCAAAACATTGTAGCAATTTTCCCAACAGATTTCAACCAAAAATCGAATGTTAGAAGTTTACAATTTAAAAAAACGGCTTAAATACGAACATTATCGTCGCTCTTTTTTTTGAATTACGCAAAATAGAAACCGTTGAAACTCATTTTATAGGTTCGATAAATAAATTTTGTGCCACTTTTTTTCGAGAAACGACGAATCAATGTACCATTCTCATCGTATTCAGCAAATGATGCCTGTGCGCCGGAATCAACTATAATATTGTCATTATACTGTTCGACACTACTAATATATGCAGAATAAGGAACCTTGAATGACTGAATCAATGTATATGTTCCTTCTGTTTCATCTACCAGATATCGATAATAATATGAAGTTTCTCCCATAGAAGAACGCTCTTTGGCCGTTGTATCCATACCAAAGTTTTCCCAATCATAGCTACTACTTCTAGAATCCATGACCGTCGAATTATTGCTAAACATCGATAAATAATACTGACCATCTTTTAAGGTTTCATCTGTCTCATAAGTCACAGAATGTTGCCCCGCTTGTGACAAAAAGTTATTCGTTTTAGTAAGTAAAAGATGACGATACTCGCCGATTCCTTCCCAAATAGAATCATCAGCCATCATATACGTAATCGCCGCATCTTCGCTTGACTGACCAAGGGATAACTTCATAATTGTCGAAGTTTCTCTCGAACTAACAATAATTGAACCATTATCGACTACTTGGATGGTATTTAAATGAATGGGATCTAATTTGCCAATATTATTACTGTGCTCTTCCAAATCCGTTGCTTGTTCATACAGGCTTGGTACCAACGTCTCAAAATTAACAACCTCAGATACACTGCCATCTAACAAATTTATTTTCACTACTCGATCTTCAACAATATTTTCTTCTTCCTCGGCAGTTTTGCTAGTAGCCAATGCGAGAATCGTTTTTCCATCACTTGATAAAACAAAATCATGGTGCAACACATAATCGGTATTTGCTAATGATAAGACTTGTGTCACTTTGCCCAAACGATTTATTTTGGCAATTTTTGATGATGAAATGGCGTAATACATTTGCTGATCATCGGTAGGAACAAGACGGAGAGAATTGTAACCGACTATAGGGATTTCTGCTCGAACTATTCCGTCATTGTCCACATAATAAGTAGCTCTTCCTTTTTCTTCATCTCGATTTCCGATAATTGCATATAACCCATTCGATAATTCTGTCGTACTAGTACCATCCTCTACCGTATAGGCGTTATTATCTGTTGTGTAATACGCAGGTGGTGTATATGTAATTGTAGTTGTCTTCTTTTCACCTGATTCAGAAGTACTTGTAATCGATATGTTATTTTCTAATCCCGCAATACTTCCAATGATTTGATAAACATGTGTTTTGGTATATTCTTCATTGTCATCATTTGCCAAGCCTTGTGAAAAGGATGCGTATCCTTTTGTTTGTATCGTGTAAGTAATCTTTGTTGCTTCTTCCGTCGTAAAATAGACGTACAAACCCGTTGTATTGGTTAAATACGGATTGGAGACTACTAATGGGTTTTCTAAGGTATATGCATGTTCTGACTCAAGTTTTGTTAATTTGTCTGAAATTTTATTTTGGTTTTTTTCTTTATAAATATCACTGACTTGTGTAATAGCTAAGTCAGTATAGTCAAGAACTTCGATATTTTCCCCATTCGTACTTGTCAAGAGATCTGCTAATGGAGTATCACTTGAATCCCCTTCTGACTCTCCGGCAACCTTGTAGCTATAAAACAAAAATAAACTACTTATTCCAAATAGTAGCAATACGCTACCAATTAAACTCTTTTTTTTGTTCATCAAATCCCCGCTTTCATTTTCTTTACTACAACTATAGAAAGGGGAACTTAAATGAATCTTAGTTTGATAGCATTCTCCTTATAACGCAAAAAAAAACATCTGAGACAGATGTTTTTTTATTCCTGATAAAAAATTGTTTATACAAAATCCTCTCTTAGCGATAGAGAAGAAAATTTATTGTATTCCTTTATAAACAATAATTCGACCGTTCCTCGAGCACCACTTCGATTTTTTTCAATAATAACTTCTACTTTATTATTTACTTCCTTTTCTTCATGATCCTCTTCTTGATTTCCCTCGCGTTCATAATAGTCATCACGATAAAGAAAAGCGACAATATCTGCATCTTGTTCAATTGATCCAGATTCACGAATGTCACTTAATACAGGACGCTTATCTTGTCTTTGTTCAACACCACGTGATAACTGAGACAAGGCAATAACAGGTACTTTCAACTCTTTAGCCAGCTTCTTTAATTGACGTGAAATTTCAGAAACTTCTTGTTGCCGACTTTCACGTCCCGTTCCTTCAATCAATTGTAAATAATCAATCATTATTAATCCTAAATTTCCTTTTTCTTGGGCTAATTTTCGGCATCGTGCCCGTATTTCAGAAATTTTAATTCCCGGCGTATCATCAATATAGATATTCGCTCGCGATAAACTACCCATAGCTACAATTAGCGCTCGCCATTCCTCATCTGTTAGTTGCCCTGTACGTAAATTACCGGCCTGGATTGACCCTTCTGCACAAAGCATCCGATTCACAAGTGATTCTGCACCCATTTCCAAGCTAAAGATGGCTACTGCCTGATCGGTTTTTGTACCAATATTTTGTGCAATATTCAACGCAAAAGCGGTCTTCCCGACTGCCGGTCTTGCTGCAATAATAATTAGCTCTTCCTTATGCAATCCGGCAGTCATCTTATCTAATGCTTGATATCCTGTTGGTAAACCGGTGATTGCTTCCCCCTGCTGGGCAAGCTGATCAATATTTTCAATAGCCGTATTTAACACATCCGCAATGGACTTAAATCCCGAACTATTGCGTTTCTCAGTGACTTCTAAAATACTTCTTTCCGCATCATCTATGATTGTTTGAACATCATCACCTTGTTCAAATCCCTTTGTAACAATTTGATTTGCGGTATGAATCAAACTGCGTAAAATTGCTTTATCCTCAACAATTTTGGCATAATAACTAATACTAGCCGAAGAAGGGGAAGATTGACTTAATTCTGTCAAATACAATATCCCACCAATATCTTCTAATGATTGACTGCTTTCAAGTTCCGCTTTTAAAGTAATCACATCAATTGCTTCATTGCGATCATTTAATTGAACCATTGCCTGAAAAATTAATTGATGGGCACGGCGATAAAATGCTCTAGGCTCAAGAATTTCCATTGCATCAATGATTGCATCATTATCTAAAAAAATCGCACCTAAGACTGCTTGTTCTGCTTCAATATCTTGAGGCGGAATGCGATCTTGCCAAACTTCATTCATGCGTTTCGCTCCTATATTTCTTTCAATCTGATTTGTTAAAAAGAGGAAAAAGTGATTCAACAGTTGTTTCTTACTGTCTGACTATTTAGTCCATTTTTACTTTATTTCGTCAATATGGACACGAATAGAAGAAACAAGTTCGGGATGTAACTTCACTGGTATATCTGCATATCCTAAACTTCTAAGCGGTTGTTTTAAATCAACTTTTCTTTTATCAATCTTTATTTTATATTGTTGTTCGAGTGCATCTGTTATCTGTTTTGAAGGAATTGATCCAAATAAACGTCCGTCTTGACCAGCTTTCGCCTGCAATCTTACAACAGTTGTTTCGTCTTCTAAAACCTTTTTCAACTTTTGCGCTTCGCTAAAAATTTCCTCTTCATATTTTGCTTGTGCGTTTTGTTTTCCTTTTAATTCAGCTATCGCTTCTTTGGTTGCCTCTTTTGCCAAGTGTTTTTTTAAAAGATAGTTTTGCGCGTATCCTGTCGAAACCTCTTTTATTTCTCCTTTTTTTCCTTTTCCTTTTACATCAGCTAAAAAAATTACTTTCATCATTGTCACTCCTTGGTACTTTCTAGTTTATCTAATTCTTGAAACAATTCTTGCTGGACTTCATCCAGATTTTTTCCTTTAATTTGGGTTGCAGCATTGGTGAAATGCCCGCCTCCCCCTAAAGCTTCCATAATTGTTTGAACATTAATTTTTCCAGAGCTTCTTGCACTAATACCTATTACGCCACCAGCCTGCTTAGTAATTACAAATGATGCATGAATGCCATTTAATGAAAGTAGGGTATCTGCCGTTTTTGCAACTGTTACTCCATCATAAATTTCCCGGTCATCTGCTACAGAGACCACAATATCTTTTCGATAATACGCACTTCTAGCGACTAAACGACTAATTGACAAGTAAGAATCCAAATCCGAACTTAAAAGATATTGCACTAATGCGATATCTGCTCCTTGGGATTTTAAGAAACTAGCCATATCAAACGTTTTTCCCGTCGTACGAACCGCAAAACTTTTTGTATCAACATAAATTCCTGCCAATAAAAGCGTAGGGACAAACTTAGGTAACCGATTTTTGTGATTGGTTTGAAATTGTATGAACTCAGATACAAGTTCAGATGCCGAAGAGGCGGATGTTTCAATATACGTTAACAATGGTTTATTAGGAAATTCATCTCCACGACGATGATGATCAATGATAATGATTTTTTCAAATGCGTCATAAACATTCTGAGAGATTGATAATGACGGTTTATGATAATCCACCATAACCAGGACACTGCGATTGTCAATTTTAGCTAGCGCTTCTTTTTCAGTGATTAACATGTTTTCCAATTCGGTATATTTATCCAACTCTGTTAAGCAGCGTGTCATATCTGGATTAATTTCATCCCGATTAAATAGAACATATGCTTCTCTTTTAACTAATTTAGCTAGACTAGCAATACCAAAGGCTGCACCCATGGCATCCATATCAGGAAACCGATGCCCCATGACAAAAATTTTATGATTTTCTAGGAAAATTTTCTTTAGCGCAAGGCTCATGGCACGAGATCGAGTCCGGGTTCGACGGATAGTTCCATCCGTATTGCCTCCAAAAAACTGTGGTTTGGCATTGGGATCTACATCTTTCACAACGACTTGATCACCACCACGAGCTTGAGCTAAATCAAGATTGTTTTGTGCGACTTCACCAACTTTTTCAATGTCCATTTCACCATAAGCAATCCCCATGCTTAATGTTAAAACAAATTCGCTATTAATTTCTGCCTCTTTCACTTGTTTTAATAAAACAAATTGATTTTCCTTCATTCGTTCAATATCAGCTTCTTTAGCTACAAAAAAATATCGTTCAGAATTGATCCGTTTATAAAAAATACGGTTATCATTTGCCCAATCTGAAATCATTGTCGTAACTAATGTATTTAAAGACGAAATATACTTATCATCCATTCGATCAATGATATCATCGTAATTATCTAATGAGATAATTCCTATCGCTGTCATATTATTACTCCTCATATTTACCCATACAATACCCTAATCTATCAACATATTGAACCCATTTTTATCTGTATATATCCGCGAAACTCATAATCTATTCTACCATAAACTTGATTGCTCTCCTAGTTTTGAACATGTTTCACATGAAACAATAAACAACAGATGTGCAACGCTTGTGAGATTGATTTGTAAAAAAAAAACCTCACATTGTGAGATTCTTTTTTTACAAACTAATTATTCTTCAGTAGCAAAAGGTAATAACCCCATGATACGTGCGCGTTTGATAGCAATTGTTAATTTACGTTGGTTTCTAGCACCAGTACCTGTTACACGACGTGGTAAAATTTTTCCACGTTCTGAAATGAATCTTTTTAGTAATTCAATATCTTTGTAGTCAACATATTCAATATGATTAGCTGCTAGATAGTCTACTTTACGACGTTTACGTCCGCCTCTTCTTTGTTGTGCCATTCTGTTTCCCTCCTATCAAAAATTTTCTAGAATGGTAAGTCATCGTCTGAAATGTCAATTGATGAACTTCCGAATGGATCAGAAGTGTCGCGATCAAAATTTGGCATTCCGCTTGATTGTTGAGATGTTTGGTTTTGATTACTGTTAAAGTTTGTCGATTGATTCCCACTAAAACCGGTATCTGTTCCACGGCGTTCTGAAGATGACCGAGATTCTAACAATTGGAAGTTTTCTGCAACGACTTCCGTTACATACACTCTTTGTCCTTGTTGATTCTCATAGTTTCTGGTTTGAATTCTGCCAGTTACTCCTAGAAGTGTTCCCTTACGAGCATAATTGGCTAGCGTTTCCGCTGGTTTACGCCAAATAACACAGTTGATGAAATCTGCTTCTCTCTCGCCACTTTGGTTTGTAAAATTACGATTGACAGCTAATGAAAAAGTTGCCACAGCCGCACCATTGGCGGTATAACGTAATTCTGGGTCTCTTGTTAATCTTCCAACTAATACAACGTTGTTAATCAAGGTTCATCATCTCCTCATCGTTTTTGTTTCACGTGAAACAATTATTTTTCTTCTTTCACAATCATGTGGCGAATGATATCGTCGTTGATTTTTGCAAGACGATCAAATTCGCTAACAGCACTCGCTGATGATGGAGAAGAAACTTTAACGATGTGATAGATACCTTCACGGAATCCGTTCATTTCGTACGCTAGACGGCGTTTTTCCCAATCTTTTGATTCGATAACTTCAGCTCCGTTATCTTTCAAGATGGAATCGAAACGTTCGATTAAAGCTGATTTTGCTTCTTCATCAATGTTAGGACGAATAATGTATAAAATTTCATAGTTCGTATTGTTCATTGATTTTTCACCTCCCTATGGACTTTGGCTCTTAAATTCTCTAAGAGCAGAGAGAGTTGTCTTTTGACTACTCACAAACAAAAATTATACATAATTATCAACGAAAACGCAAGGTTTTTCTTTTCAATCCGCTTCTTCTCTTCTCAATAGATAATTACGCAAAAAAAGAAGGAATGTTTACCAATGTGTAAACATTCCCCTAATTGTTTTAATCGTTCGTTTCATTCTCTGTAGATTCTGTTTGTTCAATCTCTTCTTGTTCTTCAGGTTCAACTCTAGCCATTGTCACAACTTTTGCATCGTCTTCCATTTTCATCAACCGAACACCGAGTGTTGCGCGTCCTGTTTGCGAAACAGCGGCCACATTAAAGCGAATAATAACCCCTTTATCAGTGATTACTAATATATCTTCATCTCCTGTTACGGTTGTCAAACCAGCCAAAGGACCATTTTTCGTGGTAATATTCGCGGTCTTAATTCCTTTTCCACCGCGGCCTTTGATTGGGTACTCTTTACTGGCTGTTCGTTTTCCATAACCATTTTCAGTAATAACGAGTACTTCGTTTTCTGGAGACAGGATAGCCGTACCAACTACATAGTCTTCTTCACGTAAACGAATGCCTCTGACACCTGCAGCGGTCCGACCCATGTCTCGAACTGCGCTTTCCGAGAAAGTAACTGAATAGCCACCATGTGTGCCAATAATGATTGGATCATTGCCAGTAGTTTGTAATACATTGACCAACTCATCTTGATCTTTTAAGCCAATAGCAATCAACCCATTACTGCGGATATTGGAGAAGGCTTGCACCGCCGTTCGTTTGACGATTCCCAATTTCGTAGTGAAAAAGAGATACTGTTCTGATGAATCATGGTCTTTGACAGCAATGATTGCTTGGATTCGCTCAGAGGAATCAATTCCTAATAGATTGATAACTGGAATTCCTTTCGCAGTACGACCATATTCCGGAATTTCGTAGCCCTTCGCCTTGTACACTTTACCAGCGTTCGTAAAGAACAATACAACATCATGCGTTGAGCATGAAACCAATGTTTTGACGAAATCTTCATCATGGACACCCATTCCTTGAACACCACGACCTCCACGACGTTGTGCCCGGAATTCAGTATTGGCTACTCGCTTAATATAGCCATTATTGGTCAAAGTAATCACAATTTCTTCTTCTTCAATTAAATCTTCATCTTCTAAAGACAATACTTCACCAACAAGTAGTTCTGTTCGACGTTTGTCACCAAACCGATTTCCTAAGTCTTGTAATTCTTCTTTGATGATTTGCACGACACGTTCTGGGCGTGCAAGAATGTCTTCCAAATCAGAGATAAATTTCAACAATTCTTGGTATTCATTTTCAATTTTTTCGCGTTCCAATCCTGTTAAACGACGAAGACGCATATCCAAGATTGCTTGTGCTTGACGATCAGAGAACTCAAACCGTTCAATTAACGTGGTCTTGGCCTCATCATCACTTTTTGATCCACGTATAATCGCAATGATTTCATCAATATGGTCTAAGGCAATCCGTAATCCTTCTAAGATATGGGCGCGCGCTTCCGCTTTTTTCTTATCGAAAATTGTTCGTCTAGTAATGACTTCTTTTTGGTGCTCGATGTAATTTTCCAAAATGCGTTTCAAGCTTAAAATTTTGGGAACACCTTTTTCAATTGCAAGCATGTTAAAGCCAAAAGAAGATTGTAACGCCGTCATTTTATAAATATTATTTAAAATGACGGATGCACTAACATCTCTTCGCACTTCAATCACAATTCGCATGCCTTGGCGATTCGATTCATCGCGCAAAGCAGTGATGCCTTCAATTCGTTTGTCACGATGCAATTCAGAAATACGTTCAATTAATTTTGCTTTATTAACCATGTATGGCAATTCTGTGATGAGAATCCGTTCCTTTCCATTGGCTATCTCATCAATTTCAACTCGGCCACGAACTATGATTGATCCTTTTCCCGTTTCATAGGCGCGTCGGATACCAGATTTTCCCATGACTATGCCACCAGTTGGAAAATCGGGACCAGGCAATACCTCCATCAACTCACTTGTGGTGACTTCTGGATTGTCCATGACTAAATCAATGGCCGCAATGACTTCATTCAGGTTATGTGGTGGAATATTGGTTGCCATCCCAACAGCTATCCCTGTCGTTCCATTGACTAGTAGGTTGGGGAAACGAGCTGGTAAAACAGCCGGTTCTCGCTCTGTATCATCATAGTTGCTTTGAAAATCAACGGTATCTTTATTAATGTCTCGTAACATTTCAACCGCTAATTTACTCATTCTGGCTTCCGTATACCGCATCGCCGCAGCACCATCACCATCGACTGAACCAAAGTTCCCATGACCGTCTACGAGCATATAACGGTAACTAAATGGTTGCGCCATCCGAACCATTGATTCATAGATAGCACTATCTCCATGTGGATGATATTTCCCCATGACATCGCCGACAATCCGGGCAGATTTTTTATGGGGCTTATCTGGTGTTACTCCTAATTCATTCATACCATATAAGATACGCCGATGAACGGGTTTTAAGCCATCTCTTACATCTGGAAGGGCCCTAGCAACAATAACACTCATGGCATAATCAATAAAGGACTCTTTCATTTCACTTGTCAAATTGACGCTGTGAATATTTTGTTTTGCTTCTTCACTCAACTAAACTTCCTCCTTTATGATCGTTAAATATCCAGGTTTTTCACGTAATGTGCATTCTCTTCAATGAATGCTCGACGCGGCTCTACACGATCACCCATTAACATTTCAAAAATCTGATCTGCTTCAATTGCATCATCGACGCTTACTTGAAGCATCAATCGATTTTCAGGATCCATCGTTGTTTCCCAAAGTTGATGATCGTCCATTTCCCCAAGACCTTTGTACCGTTGCACATTAGGTTTTGGCGAAGCTGGCAGTGATGCGACAATTCGCTTTAATTCATCTTCTGCCTTTTTGCCCGGTTGAACATACGTAATATTTTTCCCTTGCTTTACTCCATACAATGGTGGTTGAGCAATATAAACATAACCTGCTTCGACGATTGGACGCATATACCGATAAAACAACGTCAATAACAACGTACGAATATGCGCACCATCCACATCAGCATCCGTCATAATCACCAATTTATGATAACGTGCTTTCGCGACATCAAAATCGGCCCCAAATCCTGTTCCCATCGCTGTAAATAAAGAGCGAATTTCTTCATTAGCCAGGATTTTGTCCATGCTTGCTTTTTCAACATTTAAAATTTTCCCACGAATAGGTAAGATTGCTTGAAATTCCCGATCTCGACCTTGTTTCGCTGATCCACCGGCTGAATCCCCTTCGACAATAAACAATTCGCATTTGTCCGCTTCACGACTCGAACAATCTGCTAATTTACCTGGTAGACTGCTAATCTCTAGCGCACCTTTGCGTCGTGTAACTTCACGCGCGCGCTTTGCAGCCAACCGCGCTTTTGATGCCAGCAAACCTTTCTCAACAATTTGTCGACCCACTGTTGGATTTTCCATCAGAAATTTTGCAAAATGCTCTGAAAACAAACGATCTGTCACTGTTCGAACTTCAGAATTTCCTAATTTCGTTTTGGTTTGTCCCTCAAACTGTGGATCAGGGTGTTTGATGGAAATAACTGCTGTTAATCCTTCGCGAACATCTTCTCCGGAAAGATTTTCATCCGACTCTTTCATTAATTTTTGCTTACGAGCATAGTCATTAATGACACGCGTCAAAGCTGTTTTAAACCCCGATTCGTGAGTCCCGCCTTCATATGTATGAATATTATTGGCAAAGCTTAACAAATTGGTGTGATACCCATCTGTGTATTGCATAGATACTTCCACACTAATTTCTTGTTGATTGCCTTCTAAATAAATTGGTTCTGGGAAAAGAACGGTTTTGTTGGCATTCAAATGTTCAACATAGCTCTTAATTCCACCCTCAAAATGATAGTGACGGATTTCAGGTGTTTCTTTTCTTTTGTCTTCAATGGAGATATGCAAGCCACGATTCAAGAATGCTAGTTCCCGAATCCGCGTGGCTAATTTTTCAAATTCAAATTCAATCGTTTCACGAAAAATTTCAGGATCTGGTACAAAATGGACTTCCGTACCATGGCGATCTGTTTCTCCGATAATCGTTAAATCATCAACGACTGCACCTCGATGATACTCTTGAAAATAGACCTTGCCTTCTTTGTAAACTTTGACATCCAACGTTGTTGAAAGAGCATTAACAACGGAAGACCCTACACCGTGGAGCCCGCCAGAAACTTTGTATCCGCCTCCACCAAATTTTCCTCCAGCATGGAGGACAGTAAAGACCGTTTCGACAGCTGGACGACCAGTCTTGGCTTGAATATCGACAGGGATACCACGTCCATCGTCAGTTACCGTAATACTGTTGTCTTTTTCGACGACAACTTCGATTTTTGTGGCAAATCCTGCCAATGCTTCGTCAATTGAATTATCAACGATTTCCCAAACTAAGTGATGTAGACCTTCTGAACTTGTTGATCCGATATACATTCCTGGACGTTTTCGAACAGCTTCTAATCCTTCTAATACCTGAATTTGACTGGCATCGTATTCTCTTGCGCGTTCGACTAAACTTTTTTCCTCTTCAGTCATTCCGTATTCTCTCCTTCTAATTTTCCTTGATTCACATGATAAATAGCGGGTTGGACGGTCATTTTGTCTCGTACATGTTCCAGAGTGGTCGTTGTTAAAAAGGTTTGCACCTTCCCTTCAATCGCCTCCAGTAAATGCACTTGACGGGAATCATCAAGTTCGCTCATCACATCGTCTAGCAGTAAGATAGGGTATTCTCCCGTTTCAGCTTTCATTAAATCAATTTCTGCTAATTTTATACTCAGTGCAGTTGTTCGTTGTTGCCCCTGAGAACCATACGTTTGTACATTCTTTCCGTTAATGAAGAAGATCAATTCATCTCTATGGGGACCTATAAGGGTCATTTGGCGAAACAATTCTTTGGAGCGAATAGCTTGAAAAGCTTGATTGTACGCACTCTCAATTTCTTCAATCGTTGTAACTGATTGAAAAGGTACGGTTACCTCATATTGCAGTGTTAGTTCTTCTTTCTTTTGACTAATCGTTTGATGCAAGGCATTCGCCCAATACTCAAGCTGTTTCACAAAATTGATTCGTGTCCATAATATTTTGCTGCCAAACGTCACTAACTGTTCCGTCAAGATATCTAGATACAGTGGATCCGTTTGTTTTTTTTCAGCTAACTGCTTTAAATAATGGTTTCGTTGTTTCAAAACTTGTTGGTATTGAACCAAATTGTATAAATATACAGAATCAATTTGACCGATTTCCATATCAAGAAATTTGCGACGTAATTGTGGCGTTCCCTTCACTAATGACAAATCTTCTGGTGCAAATAAAATAACATTTAATTGACCAATATAACTGCTCAATTTTTTTTGCTCAATATGGTTAACCTTGGTTTTTCGTCCCTTTTTCGTTAATCCTAATTCGAGTGGAATTTGTTGTTGCTTTTTCTCGATGATTCCACCTAAATAGGCATCAGGATAATTCCACTCAATTAATTCTTGTTCATTTGTCGTGCGATGACTTCGTGTCATCGCAAGTACATATATACTTTCAAGTAAATTGGTTTTTCCCTGTGCATTCTCTCCCAGAAAAATAACCAAGTCTTTAGAAAATGTCAGATCCAACTCGTCATAATTACGAAAATGTCGTAATTTTAGACTATTCAACCTCATCGTTTTGAGCCTGCTTTGCTATAAAATATGTCCCATAAGAAGGGATTTCGATCATCATGCTCCCGTATAGTTTGCGACCACGACGGTTTTCCAATTCCCCATCTACAAAGACACTATTTTCTGCTAAAAACCATTTGGCTTGTCCACCACTACTGATAATAGATGCTTCTTTTAGCATTTGTCCTAAGGTCATGTACTCTGATGTCAAAAAGATTTTCTCTTTCATTTTTCCCCTCTATTCTTCGCTAGACATATGCTTTTATTATACCCTTAAAATAGGGATAAAACAAATTTTCACCTATAAATTTCGTTATACGGCTTGTTAACTATTTTTGATAGATTTTAATAAAAATAAAAAACAGGGCTTAAACGTTCATTTAAGCCCTGTTTTTGTATTTGTTATCATTTTCTTCATTTTCATGTGTTGTTTCATTTCGTTGAAAATCAATTCGTGCGTACAGGTGTGATTAATTGAATAAAATTCGCTTCTCCCTCGGTTGGTTCCAGCGTAAATGGACGAATAGCGGAAATAAATTTGATTGCAATCGTTGTATCTCCGAAAGCACGCAAGGCAGCTTTCATATAATCAGGATTAAAGGAAATTTCTAAAGGATCCCCACTAACTTTTTCGTAATTTAGTGATTCCTCAACTTTTCCTACTTCTGGTGAATTTCCATATAACACCACATCCTCATCGGATATAGATAGTTTGACAATGTTGTTTCGTCCTTCATGTGACAATAAAGAAGCACGTTCGATTGCCGCTAAAAGGGCAGGAACAGAAAACTCAATTTCGGTATTAAAACTAGTTGGGATTAAACGATTGGTATCTGGATAAGTTCCTTCAAGTAATCGAGAATAAAATTTCATCGTCTCAGTTTCAAATAAAACTTGATTTTCCATGATACTCATCTCAAGTTGCTCCTCGTTCTCTCCTAGAGAACGAGACAATTCTGTCAAACTTTTTCCTGGAATAACAATATTGATTTGATCAGATTGACTTTCTAAAGGAATGGTTCGTTGACTTAAACGGTGTGAATCCGTAGCAACGGCCACAAGTTGATTATTCTTTAAAGTCATATGAACCCCAGTTAAAATCGGGCGACTCTCGTGTTGTGAAACAGCAAACACAGTTTCATTGATCAATTGATTGACGATTTCTACAGGAATGGTCAATTGTTGATTGGTTTCGACAACTGGTAAATGAGGGTAATTATCTGCATCTAAGCCATTAACAGTAAAACTAGCTTTTCCAGAAGTAATCAAGACTTGATTATTTTCAATGACTTCAAGTGTAAAGGTTTCTTCTGGTAAGCGACGAACAATTTCACTAAAAAACCGTGCTTGTAAAACAATCGCGCCTGTTTGTTCAATTTGCATATTGGCTTTTTCATCATGAACACTTAGAAACGTTTCAATGGAAATATCAGCATTGCTACCAGTAAGAGTCAAACCTTGATTACTTAATTGAATTTTTACGCCCGTTAGGATGGGAATGGTAGTTTTACTTGAAATAGCACGTTGAACTGTTTGTAATTCTTGAATGAATGTTCCTCGATGTAAGGTGACTTTCATAATAATGGACAACTCCTTTAAACTTAATGGTAAATAAAAAATAGTCGTAGTAATAGGCTTGTTTATATTGTGGAAAACTATGGTTGAATCGTTTGTGTTAAAGTTTTCCACTTGTGTATAACCTGTGGAAAAGTCAATGAGTTTTCCAACTTTATTATCCACAGCTATGTCAAAATGATTTGTTTAATTTCTGCTACTTCATTTTGGAGAATCGCGTCACTTTGTAGCAATTGTTGAATTTTTTCATGGGCATGGATGACAGTGGTATGATCTTTCCCACCGAATTCAGCTCCAATTTTTGGTAAAGAATTGTCAGTTAATTCTCGTGAAAGAAACATTGCGATTTGTCTAGGAACAACAATGCTTTTTACACGTTTTTTTCCTTTTAAATCCTTTAAGGGGATATGGTAATATTTCGCAACTTCTTCTTGAATATGGAGAATGGAAACTTGATTCAGGTGGTGAGTTGATTTTAAAGCCTTCAGCGCTTCTGCTGCAAGACTCGTTGATATATCTGAATTTCTCATTGCAGCAAAGGCCTGTACTCTGACAAGTGCCCCTTCTAACTCACGAATATTTGAATCAATTTGGCCGGCGATATAACTTAAGGTATCATCAGGAATCTCCAAATTTTCCGCTTCGGCTTTTTTTCGTAAAATTGCTGTTCTGGTTTCTAAGTCTGGTGGCGTAATGTCAACGGATAATCCCCATGCAAAACGTGATACCAATCGTTCTGGCAAGGTTGGTATTTCATTTGGTAAACGATCACTTGTTAGAACGATTTGTTTATTGTTTAGATACAGTTCTTCAAACGTGTTGAAAAACTCTTCTTGTGTTCCTTCTTTATTAACTAAAAACTGAATATCGTCTACCAGCAGTAAATCAACTGTTCGGTATTCGTTTCGGAATTCTTCCATTTCTTTTCGTTTTATGGAGTTAATAAAATCATTTGTAAAATTTTCACTACTTACGTATTTGATACGGGCATTGGGTCTTTTTTGTAACATTTGATGACCGATGGCGTGCATCAAATGTGTTTTACCAAGACCAACTCCACCGTAGAAAAAAAGAGGATTATAAATAGATCCTGGATCTTCTGCGACGACAAGTGCGGCTGCATGAGCCATTTGGTTCCCTTTCCCAATAACGAAGGTATCAAAGGTATATTTTGGATTTAACATGGCCTTTGGGGGCAGCTCATTCTTTTTCTCAGCTTGAACTGCTTGCGGTTCAAGCTTCTTTTGATAATCAACTGCTTCCTCAGGAGTAAGGAAGGTTGGAAATAACTCTTCTCCATTTAACAGGTACCCAGTTTCCAAAATTTGACCAGCTAGGTTTTTTTCCCAGTAATTTTTATGTAATTCGCTTGGCACTTCAATAATAAGTTGGTTATTTTGAAAGGAAAGAGGCTTGGCTGTGTCTACCCAAGTATTGTAGCTGACAAAATTCATCTCTTTTTTGTAACGCTCTTGCAACTCTTTCCAGATGGCATCAAGAGATGGCATCGTCATCTCCCCCAATTCTAAAAAATTTTTAAAGCATGGATAGTACTAATGTAGCATGGATAAGAAAAGTTTTCCACAGATATTAGCGAATAAATAAAAAAAATACAAATTTTTCCACAATGTGAAAAAAGAAAAAAAAAGAAAAGAACAAACGTGAATAAAGTTTTCCACAGTCAAAAGAAACAGTGTGGAAAACTGGGATATTTTGAAATTATCCACAGATTAACTTGGAAAACAAAGAGCAGGGTAAGAATGTTTTCAAAGGATATCCACAATTAAAAATATCTTTGTGGATATCTTTTACCGTCCAGTGTATTTGTGCAAAAGTGGGTCCGTAAGTGAAGAATAGTTTTGAGAAGAGAGTGGCACATCCACAAGTCATTTTTCCCTAATCACATAAATTGTGGATAAACATTTTTCCAATCTATCTGATGGCGAGAGAGTTTGATTTGCATTTTTGTATTGACAAAATTATGGGAAAGTCGTTATAATATCAAGGTATGTCTGTACATAGAGATAACAGGAATTACGTTGGAGGTGAATTGAATGAAAAGAACGTATCAACCAAATAAAAGAAAACATCAAAAAGTTCATGGTTTTCGTAAACGCATGAGCACTAAAAACGGACGTCGCGTCATTGCGAGTCGTCGTCGGAAAGGCAGAAAGGTTCTTTCTGCATAAGCCACTGAGCCTCAGTGGTTTTTTTTGTACCCTTTTTTAGGAGAAACAGGTGAAGACTTGTCCTTGATTATGGTATGATTGGGAAGTGAGTATAAGGAAAAGGAATGAATGATCACAGGATGAGAAAGGCATATCGTGTAAAGAAAGAACTCGATTTTCAACGAGTATATCAAACCAAAAATTCATATGCGAACCGCAAATTTATTGTATATGTATTGGCAAAACCTGAACAACCTCATTTTCGTGTAGGCATATCGGTTGGAAAGAAAGTGGGAAATGCTGTTCATCGTAATGCAGTTAAGCGCAAAATTCGTGCCAGTATCCAAGCAATGCAAAAGGATATTGTGAAAGAACAAGATTTTATTGTTATTGCCCGTCCAGGTGTATCAGATTTATCTTCTCAGGAAGTGTACTCGAACTTAAAACATGTATTCGCGCTTGCGGGAATTATTAACTAGAGAGAGGAATGTGTTGTGTGAAAAAAAGGAAGCGTCTACTTATGACGGGAAGCTTTGCCATCTTAGCATTGCTTTTGTCAGCATGTGGTACGAGTCAGGTGACGGCTCAAAGTACAGGAATATGGGATCGGTACATTGTTTTTTATTTTGCTGAGGCGATTAAAGCGTTGTCGTTTGGGAATGCCGGAATAGGGATAATCTTATTTACGATTGTCATTCGAGTCATTTTACTACCATTGATGCATTTTCAAACAAAAAGCATGCGTAAAACGCAAGATTTGCAACCACAGCTTAAAAAGTTACAAGCTGAATATTCTTCAAAGGATATGCAAACGCAACAAAAATTGCGCGAAGAAACGCAAAGATTGTACGCCGAAAATAATGTCAATCCTTATATAGGATGTTTGCCATTGGTTATACAAATGCCAATTTTAATGGCTTTGTGGCAAGCTATTTCACGCGTACCTGCGTTGACTGAAGGCCATTTTCTATGGTTACAGTTAGGGTTGAAAGATCCATATTATATTTTACCAATTCTAGCTGCTATTTTTACCTTTGCAAGCACCTACTTATCAAGCATGAGTCAAATTGAATCGAATGCGAGCATGAAGATTATGAATATTTTTATGCCATTGATGATTTTGTTTATGGGGGTCAATTTAGCAAGTGGACTGTCACTTTATTGGGTGATTTCTAATGGTTTCCAAGTATTGCAAACATTATTGATTAATAATCCTTTTGTAATACGTAAAGAGCGCGAAGAGGCTGCCTTGCTAGTAAAAGAAAAAGAACGGGCCTTAAAAAAGGCTAGAAATCAAGCACTAAATAGCAAGAAAAAAAGGAAAAAATAGCAACAATGGGATAGAAAGGAGTTTTGACTATGCCAATTTATGAGGGCACAACAGTTGAAGAGGCCATTCGGCGAGGTCTATCGGATTTGGGACTTTCTTCTGATAAAGTAACGATGACAACGTTAGAAGAGGGGAAAAAAGGGTTTTTAGGAATGGGAAAAAAGACAGCTCGAGTACAAATTGAGCCTGTAACCATACCTACTGAACAAATTATTCTGAAAGAGAGTTTGATTGAAGAGGAAGTTTCAGAGCGTATTCAACCAGAAAAAGACAAGTTTGAGGCAAACGAACCAAAGCAAGAGCAACAGGCCACATCAGATGAAGAAATATTGACGCAGTTGGCTATGTACCTTACTGCTATAACCAAAGCACTATCTGCTCCAGCTTTGGTAAAATTTACTCGTGATGAAGACCAAGTCGTTGTGCATTTGCAGACCGAAAAACAGGGTATGTTAATTGGCAAACATGGGAAAATTTTAAATGCTTTGCAATATTTGGCTCAGGTGTTTGTCCATCGTCTTTCAAAAAATAAATTGTCTATTGTGCTAAATGTAGGGGATTATCGTGAAAAACGTCAAGTAATTTTGGAACGCTTAGCTCAGAAAACGGCAGATAAAGTTAAACAAACTGGTCGCCCAGTGTTTCTTGAACCGATGCCTGCATTTGAACGCAAACAAATTCACGCCGCATTAAGTAAAAATCCAACAATCCAAACACACTCTGAAGGTGATGAGCCTTATCGTTACCTTGTAGTTGAACCAGTTAGAAAATAAGATTTCATCGACAAAAACACATCCCAGTGAAAATCTAAGGGGATGTGTTTTTGTCTATCTAGTTGCCATTCAAAGAAAATAAGCACATTCATTTAGAAAGAAAAAGCGAATTGCTATAATGGAGTTGATAAGGAGGAAGGGTATGAAAGGATCATTTACTTGGAATGGGACGGAATGTTTAGGTACATTGCCTGGGGAGTATGGGACGATTTTACTTCTGCAAAAATTACCAGAGGGAGAAGTTCCAGCTGGAGCAGTTGCTTTATTTATGATGCAACGCAAATTAGTGGCTATTTCAGATAAGGCAATTGTGAAAGAGTATGATCGGGTCATTCTATTGCACCCCACATGGACCATCGAGCAGCAGTATTTTTTACACTTTTTACGTAATTACAGTCAAGAACACCAATGGTTACCATCAATTGATCGAAAGCCAGTACCTGAGCATTTTGAAGGAATCATTATGGCTTATTTTATCGAAATTGTTGCCCTTTTAAATTGGTGGGGCTACGATTTTGCTCACTGTGCCACAGTACCGACGAAAAAAGCTGGAAAACCTCGTCATCGTTGGTCCAAAGCGATTAGTACGATGCCTTTTTATACGGAATACAAAGGAGTGAAAGCCACCGTTTATTGGCAAAAAAGAAATGAACTTATACTGAAAAAAGGAGCACAGCTATTACCGGAAACGCCTTTAAATAAAGATGGTTCCGTGGGATTTGCGGCAAAATTTGCCTTGACATTGCGTCAGGAAAACTCAGATAAATTTGATGAAACGTTCTTGACAACAGAGGATATTACGCTAAAAAGTGTCAATGAGATGGGGCATTTTCTTTATTTTGCGGGGACAAATAGTTGGCAACAATTCAAAGACAAAGAAGGAAAAACACTAGATGAGTGGACGATTATAGAATAAATCATCAGAAAAAAAGCGAATCACGCCAACGATACCAAAACAATGGTCATCGCTAGCATGATTCAATTTTTTTATCCGCCAATGGTTGATTGAACAAATTGAACGACAGTACCATACGCAAAAATTTCTAAAAATGTTGTGCCATCAGGACGAACCATATGATCGTGCTCAAAATGACAGTGGATAACCGCGTTGGCTCCATAAGAAACGGCTTTTTCTTGTAAACGATAGGAAACGTTGGCGAGCAAATCATTTGGATCAACCAGTGGATCAAACAAATCAACTTCTAGTTTTTCTGAAGCAAAGACAATGTCTCTTACGATATAGGGTCTGTCGACGTTGCCCGTGGAAAGAATAATTTCTTGAATGCGTCTATTCTCTTCTTCAGAATGGTCTTCTTTTCGGAATAATCCCATACTATCATCACCTTTCATTATTTTTCTAAGTGTAACGTGTTTTGGCGAATTGTGCAAAGAAGAATTGAGAAGAAAAGTGGTTATGATAAGAGGACATAGCTTGTCACCAGCAAAAAAATATGCTAATCTATGACCAGAATAAAGCGAACAAGCAGTCAAAGTGCAACGTTCACCTAGTAAAGATAGGTGGAGTGGGCACTTTTTTTGTGCGATAAAAAGCAAAGGAGAAGGAAAAGTGGCTGAAATTACCAAAGAATTTGATACGATTGCAGCAATTTCGACACCGCCTGGCGAAGGAGCAATTAGTATCGTGCGTCTAAGTGGAGATCAAGCAATTCCGATTGCAACCAAAGTCTTTCAAGCAGGGACTAAGCGACTCATGGATGTGCCAAGTCATACAATTCATTATGGACATATTTTTGACCCCAATTCGGAGCAAATTGTGGATGAAGTCATGGTTTCTGTGATGCGAGCACCAAAAACTTTTACGAGAGAAGATGTCGTGGAAATCAATTGTCACGGAGGAATTGTCGTTGTCAATCAACTTTTGCAATTACTTTTGCGGCAAGGGGCCCGCTTGGCTGAACCGGGTGAATTTACGAAACGAGCCTTTTTAAATGGACGTGTGGATTTGTCACAAGCGGAGGCTGTAATGGATCTGATTCGTGCCAAAACAGATAAAGCGATGAATTTAGCTTTGAGTCAATTGGATGGAAACTTATCAAATTTGATTCGTACGTTACGGCAGGAAATTTTAGAGACACTGGCTCAAGTAGAGGTCAACATCGATTATCCGGAATACGATGACGTAGAAGAGTTAACAAGCAAATTGTTAGTAGAAAAAGCGCATCAAGTCCAAAGTCAAATTCAGGCATTGTTACAAACAGCCAAACAAGGGAAAATTTTACGCGAAGGATTAGATACGGCGATTATCGGACGGCCAAATGTCGGTAAGTCAAGCTTACTGAATCATTTGCTACGCGAAGAGAAAGCAATCGTGACCGATGTCGCTGGTACGACGCGCGATGTTATTGAAGAATACGTGAATGTGCGAGGAGTCCCGTTGAAATTAGTTGATACTGCGGGAATTCGTGAAACCGAGGACATTGTGGAACGCATAGGCGTAGAACGGAGCCGAAAAGCATTGGCAAAGGCGGATTTAATTTTACTGGTGCTCAACCAAAATGAACCACTATCTGCCGAGGATCGTCAATTGCTTGCAGCGACAGATGCAAGCAAACGAATCATTTTGTTGAATAAAAATGATTTACCCAATGAACTAGATCGCAAGGCATTATTATCTTTCACTGGAGATTCCCCCGTTTTTGAGGTATCTGTTTTGGAAAATGCAGGTCTTGACAAATTGGAACAGGCAATTGCTGCATTGTTTTTCGGAGGGGAAACGACAGACAAGGACGCTTCTTATGTATCCAATACTCGTCATATCGCCTTGCTTGAGCATGCCTCTCAAGCGCTCTCTGAAGTGATTGTAGGCATTGAAGCGGGTATGCCAGTAGATTTAGTCCAAATCGATATGACCCGTTGTTGGGACGATTTAGGTGAAATCGTCGGCGACAGTGTCCAAGATGAATTAATCACACAATTATTTAGTCAATTTTGTTTAGGAAAATAAAAAAGAGGAGTAACGAAACGATGCAAGAATATCAAGGAGAAGCATTCGATGTTATCGTTGTAGGTGCGGGACATGCAGGCTCAGAAGCAGCCCTAGCCGCCAGTCGAATGGGAAACAAAACATTATTATTAACGATTAATTTAGATATGGTTGGCTTTATGCCTTGTAATCCTTCTGTTGGTGGACCAGCTAAGGGAGTAGTGGTTCGTGAGATTGATGCCTTAGGTGGAGAAATGGGGAACAACATCGATAAAACTTATATTCAAATGCGAATGCTAAATACTGGGAAAGGCCCAGCAGTGCGCGCTTTAAGAGCACAAGCGGACAAACATGCCTATTCTTCAGAAATGAAACACACCATTGAAAAAGAACCAAATTTGACCTTACGTCAAGGCCTTGTTGAACGCTTAATTGTTGAAGATCGTATATGTAAAGGTGTTGTTACTGCAACTGGTGCACGTTATGCAGCAAAAGCAGTAGTCATTACAGCTGGAACAGCTTTACGTGGTGAAATTATTATTGGAGAATTGAAATATTCTTCTGGTCCAAACAATTCACAACCATCTGTCGGTTTAGCGGATCATTTAAAAGAATTGGGTCTAGAAATTGCACGGTTTAAAACAGGAACTCCACCACGTGTCAAGGGGAGCACAATTGATTACAGTGTGACGGAAATCCAACCAGGAGACAAAGAACCAAACCATTTTAGTTTTGGGACACCAGACAGTGCATATAAAGTCGATCAAGAACCATGTTGGCTTACGTACACCAATGAAAAAACGCATGCTATTATTCATGAGAACCTTTACCGCGCACCAATGTTTACGGGAATTGTGGAAGGTGTAGGTGCAAGGTACTGTCCATCGATTGAAGATAAAATTGTCCGCTTTTCAGACAAACCACGCCATCAGCTTTTTTTAGAACCAGAAGGATTAAACACAGAGGAAGTATACGTACAAGGCTTATCGACATCACTACCTGAAGATGTTCAAGTGGCGATGCTTCGATCGATAGCGGGCTTAGAAGAGGTTGAGATGATGCGTACAGGCTACGCAATTGAATACGATGTTGTTGTGCCCCATCAATTACGCCCAACCTTAGAAACGAAACCAATCGCCAATCTTTTCACTGCTGGACAAACCAATGGAACAAGTGGGTATGAAGAAGCTGCTGGTCAAGGGATTATTGCTGGAATCAATGCGGCATTGAAGGTTCAAGGAAAAGAGCCGCTTATATTGAAACGTAGTGATGGCTATATTGGTGTGATGATTGATGATTTGGTCACAAAAGGAACGAATGAGCCTTATCGTCTATTAACATCCCGCGCTGAATATCGTTTATTATTACGTCATGACAATGCCGACTTACGTTTGACAGAAATGGGTCATCGAATTGGCTTAGTAAAAGAAAATCAGTATCAAGCTTTTCTCGAAAAGAAACAACACATTGAAGCTGAACTTAGTCGGCTCCGTTCAGAACGAATGAAGCCGACACAGGAAGTACAGGCCCTCTTAAATCAACGAGGATCATCGGAACTGAAAGACGGAATCTTAGCTGCTGACTTACTAAAACGGCCAGAATTAACGTATCAAGATGTTGTCCAGTTTTTACCAAGCAATCCAGAATTGAGCAAAAAAGAAATCGAGCAAGTTGAAATTCAATTAAAATATGAAGGCTACATCAACAAAGCGCTAGAAAAAGTTGAAAAATTGAAGCGCATGGAAGCCAAACGAATTCCTGAAAACATCGATTACAGTGTAATTAATGGGTTAGCTACAGAAGCCAAACAAAAATTACAAAAAATCCAACCTGAAACCCTAGCACAAGCTAGCCGCATTAGCGGTGTCAACCCAGCGGATATGAGTATTTTGATGGTGTACATCGAACAAGGAAAAATAGCAAAAGTAACAAAAGTAACGGAGTAAAAGCAACAAATAAGTTAAGGGATACTTTCATCATGTTTGATGAAGGTATCCCTCTTTTCTTGGTCACAATCGATTTTTACTATTGTTTCATGTGGAACAACATCAAAAAAAGTAAAAAATTTTGCAAACAAAATAAAAATTTGTTAGTTTATTTATAAACAAATTGAAAAGGTGTTGTTTTATATGGAAAAAGGACAATTAAAGTTACAAATGTATGAAAATGGGTGGAAGAAGGAAAAAGAAACGTTATGTTGCTTGTATTGTGAACAAAAATTTACGCTGGGCGAGATTTATTCAATGGATGAAAAATTAGTAACAGCCGAAAAAGCGATACAAAACCATCTTGAAAAAGAACACGCTGGTGCATTAGCTGCGTTACTCAGTCAATCAAAAGAGCAACTAGGAATTACCCAAACACAAAAAGAAATTCTTATTCTTTTTGCACAAAAATTGAGTGACACCGTTATTGCTCAAAGGCTGGAAATATCTACTTCAGCTGTGCGTAATCAACGCTTTAAGCTGAAGGAAAAAGAAAGGCAAGCCTATCAATTTTTAGGTGCAATGAGTCTTTTGGATGAGGGAGAGGAATGGCAGATGCATTCTGGCGCAAAAATGATTGATGAACGCTATCAAATAAGTAAAGAAGAAAGAGAGCACGTTATTGCAACTTATTTTGATAATCAGGGGCGTATCAAACAGTTCCCAAGTAAGGAAAAACGAAAGATTATTATGTTGAGTAAAATCAGCGATTGCTTTGATTTCAAAAAAAATTATTCCGAACGAGCAGTAAATGAGTTATTACAAACAATGGTGGAAGACTATGTTACCATACGCAGGTATCTGATTGAATATGGTTTTTTTAAACGTACCAAGGATGGAAGTAGCTATTGGAGACAAGGGTAATCCAATCTGAGAAAAAAATTCTGCTAGCAGGGTTCGGGAAAAAATGAATAGTGAACATCGCTCTTACACAATATTTTGTAGCAAGGAATTCATAAGCTAGCTTTTTAGTAAGGTTTGCGCTAAAAAAGTTGTTAGAAAACTAGATGCCTTTTCGATAAAGAAAATAGGAATAACCAATAGGTATGATGATAGCAACTAGTATCGGAATCAGGATAAAAGATGTGGCAAAAAACGCCATAAAGAAACTACATATACCACAAATAAGGAAAACTTTACCGGCAAAACGATGCGTCAATTCCCAATTCTTTTCACTATGGAGGGTCCAAGGAACGCGGATGCCAATGGTAGTGTTTTGTTTTGTATAAGGCAGGATAAAGCCTATTGCAAAAAGGATAAGTGCGACAAAAATCGCAGGAAAATAACGGAAAGCAGCAATATCGACACCTAAAGCATAACCATAAATACTTAACATGCTGATGGAGCCGATAATTGGGACTAGCCAATAGATGTAGCGAATAATCGCTTGGTTACGCTTATTTTGAGGATCGTTTTCGATGAAAAAAACGACAATCACTTGGATTAGCATAAAAATCAAGGGAAGACCCAGAATCGTGAATAATTTAGAACTCCAACCATTTGGGAGCCAATTATTTGAAAAATGAGTAGCCATTTGACTAGGTAGTTGCTGCCAGAAGCAAAAGCCAAATAAGGAAAAAAGTAGTAAGGGTAGACAAGAACGTAAAAGCTTTTTGTATTTTTTAGACATAAAGCAAGACCTCCTTTTGTTTTCAATAAAGCTGTAGTTATCATAAGACGGATAGAAGAAAGAAGCAACTCCCTATTGTTGGTTTTGAAAACAAAAAAAACTCACTAGTTGGGGACTAGCGAGTCAGGGAGAAAGAAATGAAAAAAAGTTTGGTTTGTTTGGGTATGAATGAAGGATAAAGTGTAAAACTTAAAGGAACCATAAAAAAATATAGAAATACTAAGGAAGTTCTAAAGGTGAAGGTTGAATTAACGAAATTTAAAGTACAAAAAGGGAAATCAAAAATAGTTGATGAGTGGCTGTTATTTTTGAATGAAAATATGAAAGAGACGCTGGTTACCTTAGAACAAGAAAAAATGTATATTGAAACAATTTTTAGAGAAGTAAATCAAGGAGAGGAGTATCTCTACTGGTATTCAGTACAAGGAGAAGGGGGTCAAGAAGTTGAAGAATCGGAGAACTGGATTGATAAGAAACATTTGGCTTATTGGGAAGAATGCATAGATAAAACATTCACGCCTATTGATTTAGAAATGCAAGTGTCTATGATTCCTGATCATATAAAAAAGAACATGATTTAATTGGAAAACCATGGAGCTACGCTATGTATGGCTGATCATTATTGAATGTTGTTACAGCATCCATGAATTTATTTGACTGCATAAAAGAACCCGCTAGTGGGGGCTAGCGGGTTAGGGAGAAAAGAAATGAAAAAAGATTAAGTTTGTTTGGGTATGAATAAAGTATAGGGAAAAAAGATTAAAGGAGTACTAAGAAAGTTTGAAGAGTTTTTGAATTTGTGTAAAAAAACCATGAAGATAGAGCCAAATAAAACGTTATACTTCTTTTAGATGGGAAAAATAGTTTAAAAAAGCTGGTTCTTGATTTATCAAATGGCTCACTGTTGGAGAAGGATTATGGATGAAATCGTTTAAAATAGCAGGACGCAGTTGTGTCACTTGTTCTTTTGCTAACCATTCGGAAGTACAGCCAAGTTCACTTTTTGGTTGTCGATTGGTTGGATCCACTAAGTTCAATTCATAGACAAATAACAATTGATGATAGGCTTGATTATGAACAACGAAATGATTCTCAATAGTACCTATCAATTTTGAAACGGTTACAACTAGGGATGTTTCTTCGAAAAACTCACGTATAACAGCATCGATAGTAGTTTCCCCAATTTGAACAGCACCACCATGTAAGGTTTGTGTACCATCTTTTTCAGTAGAAACAAGATATTTTCCTTGGTTATATAACAAACCGCAGGAACGAATATCAAATTGCACATGATCAATAGTGGTTCGAATATCTTGCATAATAAAGGCCCCTTCCTTGAAAAATTAATTATATCCTAACAATGAAAAAAGTAAATGTTTCACATGAAACAAATTGTTCAGGACTAGAGTAGAGTTTATGAAGAAAATGAGAGAAGTAACGTGCAGATGGAAAGGTATGCTAACAACTGCAAAACTATCATCATATATCGATAATAATGAAGAGATAGAGGAATAATCATCCGTTATTGCAACAGCTAAGTGGGAGAAAAATCTTGAATATGTTCTTGTATTGCTTGTTGCGAGTGAACAGGTAATTGACATAGCTCAGCAAGAATTGAGTGAGAGAAAAAAGACCCGCTAGTTGGGAGCTAGCGGGTCAAGGAGAAAGAATGAAAAAAAGTTTGGTTTGTTTGGGGATGAATAAAGGATAGAATAAGAATATTAAACGGACCTTAAATAAACCGTAGAAAAAGCAGTTCGCTTCAATGCATATCTTAGGCACAAAAGAAAAAAAGTCTAAATCGATTTACTGAAAGCTTGCATGTAAATTTGGTTAGCTAGTTCATATGAAAAGAAGCCTTAAAATTCTCGATAGAAAGCGACTGCCTCCCCCTTATCACAGGAAGAAAAGCCCATTTTTTGGTAGAAATGGCGAGTGTCAGGTGCTTCTTCGGTCAACAATACTTTTTGGCGAACCTCTGGATAACAGGCTAACATTGTTTTCATCAACTGAGTGCCAATTCCTTGATTTTGGTAGCTTGGTAAAACTAAGATGTCCTGAATGTATAAAATGGTTACACCGTCGCCAACAGCTCGTATCAGTCCAACTAGTTCTTGATCATTCCACGCTGTGATGACTTCAAGCGATTGAGCGATAGCTGTAAGTAATTGTTCTGGTTGGCGAGTGTAAGCAGACCATCCTACCTGTGTATAAAGGGCTAGTACATTGGACTCGGCAATGGTCTTTATTTGTTGATAAGTGATCATAAAAAAAACCTCCCCATAAATTGTGGATAACTTTTTCAAAAAAAGTATAGTGGTATTCATTCACTGTATCATTATACAAAAAAACATTCAAATCGATAGTGAATAATTATTCATCATGAAATAATTTTACCATATTAGTATTTTTAAACAAATTAGGAAAAATAAGAAAATGTTTTGACAAATCACTCGTTTTTTTCGTTTATAGTTGTAGAGGAGGGAGAAAATGAGGCGATTAAAAATTACTTTTGAGAATAAAGCAGGACAGCGTCATACATTTGTGGCACCTAATATTTCCAAAAAACTAACCAATCAGGAGCTGGTCTCTTTAGTGCAGTATTTTGTTGAAAATGAGCAGCTATCAGGAAACGAAGAATTTGAAAAAATTATCAGTATAAAAATAGTGGAAAAACATACTAAAAAGCTATTTACTGGTCACTATCATAATAAGAAAATGTATTATATAACAAATAATAAAAAAATGATGAAAAATTAATTAATTATTTTTCATCAAAAAAGAGTTGTTTCACGTGAAACAACTCTTTTTTGATGATTGTTAGAAAAAAAGGCAAACTTTGGAAAAGGTTCACTCAGAGACTTAGGTCATCTATTGTAAGAAGAGAAGATTTGCGGTAAACTTAGATTTAGTCTGTGAAACATTTTTTCTGTTTCACAAGAGGGCAAATAAGTGTTGAAAAAGAGTCCTTTGATAATGTAGAAATAGGCTTTTTCAATGGTTTGTTGAAAGGAACAATGTATGTTACCAGAAGCGTTTAAAAAAGAATTGCAAAAACAAGGAATTCATTTAACCGAAGAACAGATGAATCAATTTCAACGTTACTTTGAATTGCTAATTGATTGGAACGAAAAAATTAATTTGACGGCGATAACGGATGAAAAAGAAGTATATTTAAAACATTTTTATGATTCTATTCTATTAGCTTTTTTAGATGATTTTGATCCCAATGGACGTTTATGTGATGTTGGTTCGGGAGCAGGCTTTCCGAGCATTCCGCTAAAAATAGTTTTTCCAACCCTAAAAGTGACAATTGTTGATTCATTAAACAAACGTATCACTTTTTTAAATGAATTAGTCCAGGAGTTGTCTCTAGCTGAGGTTTCGTTGTACCATGACCGTGCGGAAACATTTGGACAAAATCCAAAATTTCGTGAATCATTTGATTATGTGACTGCCCGAGCAGTTGCGCGATTAAATGTGTTAAGTGAATTATGTTTACCATTGGTGAAAAAAGGCGGAACATTTTATGCTTTGAAAGCAACCAAAGCAGAAGAAGAATTGGCTGAAGCCAAGCCAGCTATTGCACAATTGGGTGGGAAATTTAAAGAGGATCGAGTAATGGCGTTACCGATTATTGGGGATATGCGTCATTTCTTATTGATTGAAAAGAAAAAAGAGACACCTAGGAAATATCCGCGGAAACCAGGATTACCCAATAAGCAACCAATTAAGTAGGGAGGATGTATCATGGCACGAATTATTTCAGTTGCGAATCAAAAAGGCGGTGTTGGTAAAACAACCACAACCGTTAACTTAGGATCTTGTTTGGCCTATATGGGGCAAAAAGTCCTCCTCGTAGATATGGATGCTCAAGGAAATGCTACGAGTGGCATGGGGATTCGTAAACCGGATGTTGAACAAGATATTTATGATGTTTTAGTAAATGAGGTGCCAATTGCAGATGCAATTTTACCGAGTTCACGGGAAAATCTAGATATTGTACCGGCAACATTGCAATTAGCCGGTGCAGAAATTGAGCTAACATCCATGATGGCAAGAGAGTCAAGATTGAAAACAGCGTTGAGCGAACTTCATGCTAACTATGATTTTATTTTAATCGATTGTCCGCCATCTTTGGGCCATCTCACCATCAATGCATTTACCGCAAGTGATGCAATTTTAATCCCCGTTCAATGCGAATACTATGCATTGGAAGGGTTAAGTCAACTATTGAATACAGTTCGATTGGTGCAAAAACATTTTAATCCAACCTTGGAAATTGAAGGGGTGTTGTTGACAATGTATGATGCGCGAACCAATTTAGGAGCTGAAGTAGTGGAAGAAGTTCGTCGTTATTTTCAAGAAAAAGTGTATGACACCATTATTCCGAGAAATGTTCGTTTGTCTGAAGCACCCAGTCATGGTTTGTCTATCATCGACTATGATATTCGTTCTAAAGGTGCCGAAGTTTATCAAGCTTTAGCAAAGGAAGTGTTGGCTCGTGAAAAGTAAAGGAAAAGGTTTAGGAAAAGGAATTAACGCTTTATTTCAAGATATGGCAAGTTTGGAAGAGGTAGATGTCCAAAAAGATGAAGTCATCGAAGTTCCTTTAAATGAATTACGACCAAATCCGTATCAACCAAGAAAGACATTTGAAGAATCTTCGTTACAAGAACTAGCCAATTCTATCGGTCAATCGGGAGTATTTCAGCCAATTATTATTCGAAAATCAGCAGTTAAAGGATATGAGATTATCGCTGGTGAGCGACGTTTTCGGGCATCAAAATTAGCAAAAAAAGAAACGATACCAGCAATTGTGCGTTCGTTTGATGAAGAAGCAATGATGCAAGTCGCTGTTTTAGAAAACTTGCAACGGGAAGATTTAAATCCTTTAGAGGAAGCAGAAGCGTATGATATGCTAATGAAAAACTTAAAACTGACCCAAGCGGAAGTTGCCGAGCGCTTAGGAAAAAGCCGCCCGTACATAGCCAATTATTTGCGCCTGTTGGCATTACCAAAACTGGTAAAAGAAATGGTCCAAGATGATCGTTTATCAATGGGGCAAGCGCGTACACTTTTAGGATTAAAGAAAAAAGATCAAATGTTAAAGATGGCAAATCGTTGTGTCAAAGAAAATCTAACTGTTCGTCAATTAGAACAATTGGTTGCGGCAACTAATGAGGCCGGTGGCAAGAAAAAAGTGCCACGAATGATTAAGGAAAAGCCCTATTATTTACGCGAAAGCGAAGATCGTTTGATGGATAAGTTTGGTACCAATGTCGAAATTCGTGAAAAAGAAGGAAAAGGGAAAATTGAGATTGAATACCTTTCGCAAAGTGATTTGACACGGATTTTGGATTTGTTAGAGATTCATTTTGATGAAGCATAGTAATGAATAAATGGAGGAGTAGAGCATGTACGATTTTGGAGACATTGTGATGATGAAAAAACCTCATGCTTGCCAAACAAATCGTTGGCAAATCATTCGTATGGGGGCAGATATTAAGATAAAATGTGAAAACTGCGGACATATTGTTATGATGCCTCGCCGCGAATTTGAAAAAAAATTAAAAAAAGTACTAGAAAAAGCAAAGAAAGAGTGAAGAAAACATGGCATTGACTGCTGGAATCGTTGGTCTACCAAATGTAGGTAAATCGACATTATTTAATGCAATTACCAAAGCGGGAGCTGAAGCAGCTAATTATCCGTTTGCGACAATTGACCCTAATGTAGGAATGGTTGAGGTACCAGATTGGCGACTACAACGTCTAACAGAGTTGATTCATCCGAAAAAAACTGTTCCAACAACATTTGAATTTACAGACATTGCGGGAATTGTTCGCGGTGCAAGTAAAGGAGAAGGATTGGGAAATCAATTTTTGAGTCATATTCGACAAGTGGATGCAATTTGCCATGTTGTTCGTTGTTTTGATGACGACAATATCACCCACGTAGAAGGACGGGTCAATCCATTAGAAGATATTGATACCATTAACTTAGAGTTGGTTTTAGCGGATTTAGATTCGATTACTAAACGGTACACCCGTGTGGCGAAGGTAGCAAAGACGAAAGATAAACAAGCTGTTGCCGAACTAGCAGTTCTTGATAAAATTAAACCAGTTTTGGAAGAAGGATTGTCTGCGCGATCAATCGAGTTTAATGAAGAAGAGCAAAAAATTGTGAAAGGCTTATTCTTATTAACAACCAAACCAGTTCTTTATGTAGCCAATGTTGCAGAAGAAGAGGTTGCAGATCTTGAGGGGAATCATTATGTGCAAGAAGTTCGCAATTTTGCAGCAAGCGAAAATGCAGAAGTAATCGTTGTGTGTGCGCGTGCAGAAGAAGAAATTGCTGAACTGGAAGAAGAGGATAAGGCTGAGTTTTTGGAAGCACTAGGAATTGAAGAGTCTGGCCTAGATAAACTCATTCGAGCAGCATATGATTTACTCGGATTGGCAACGTATTTTACAGCAGGGGAACAAGAAGTGAGAGCCTGGACTTTCCGCAAGGGCATCAAAGCTCCGCAAGCTGCTGGAATTATCCATTCTGATTTTGAACGTGGATTTATTCGAGCAGAGACGGTTTCATTCGAAGATTTGGATCACTACGGCAATATGCACGCTGCTAAAGAAGCTGGGCGTGTCCGTTTAGAAGGAAAAGAATATATTGTACAAGACGGCGATGTCATGTTGTTCCGATTTAATGTATAGATAAGAAAATAAGGGGGAAATAAGATGGAACCAGAAGTACTTCGTTCCTATGTCAGCGAAAATAGAGAGCTTGAAATGCAACTGACAAAACGCAATGAGCAGTACATCTTTGATTTGAAAAAGTCAATGAAAGCAGCAAATCTTTCGGAAGAAGAACAAACCAAAACCCTTCATGAAATGTTGCCAATCCTTGTGAAAGAACAAAAAGCGGGAAAAACGGCGCGTCAGTTGTTTGGGACCGTTTCTGAAAAAATGGATAGTCTTTTAGCAGAACCACCTGTTGAAGAGAATGCTTCGCCGTGGTGGATGTGGTTGGATAATACCTTACTCATTTTTGGTTTGTTTGGTGTAGTAACTGGGCTAATGAGTTTGTTAACAAAGAGTGCTAGTCAAACATTTGGGTTTATCACCTTGTTAGTAACATCGGCTGTAGGAGGATGGGTGTTTTATCTTTCGTACAAATATATTTACAAATATGAACAACCAGGCGCTGATCGTAGTCAACGTCCGAAAATGTGGAAAACGATTCTGGTTCTGATGGCAGCTTTCTTTGTTTGGTTTGCTCTGCTATCTGTTACCCAATTGTTACCAGCGCCATTGAACTTTGTTTTGCATCCAATCGTTACGATTGCGCTAGGTGCGTTTGCGTTAGTCGCTCGTTTCTATCTAAAGAAAAAATTTAATATTGCAAGCAGCATGGCAACACAACGACCAAAAAAATAAAATAAAAAAGGAAACTATTCAACTATTGTCTTAATTGCGATGGTTGGATAGTTTTTTGCAGAATCATGTGTGATTGAGAAGTTTAAATGATAAAATAAGTGAAGTTTCTTAGTAAATTATCGTTGAGGTCTCATTTCAAAAAGAAATTATTGACTTGTTTAGGCTTTTTTGCTATTTTCATTGATAAAAATAAAAAAGATTTGAAGGAGTGGTTACGAAAATGTCCAACTGGGAATCAAAATTCGCCAAAAAGGGATTTACGTTCGATGATGTGTTACTGATACCTGCTGAAAGTCATGTTTTGCCAAACGATGTGGATATGAGTGTCCAGCTTGCAAAAAATATTCAATTAAATATTCCAATTATCAGTGCCAGTATGGATACCGTAACAGACAGTAAGATGGCCATTGCAATGGCACGTCAAGGTGGGCTAGGCGTGATTCATAAAAATATGAGTATTGCTAGCCAGGCTGATGAAGTAAGAAAAGTAAAACGTTCAGAAAGTGGGGTCATTATTGATCCGTTTTTCTTAACGCCAGAACATACCATTGCTGATGCAGAAGAATTGATGAGTCGTTATCGCATCAGTGGCGTTCCTATTGTTGAAACCTTAGAAAATCGAAAACTAGTTGGAATTTTAACGAATCGTGATTTACGTTTTGTGACTGATTATGCCTTAACTATTTCAGAAGTGATGACAAAAGACAATTTGGTGACTGCACCAGTGGGAACTTCTTTAAAAGAAGCTGAAAAGACGTTGCAACAGCATAAAATTGAAAAGTTGCCTTTGATTGATAAAGAAGGTCGGTTGAGCGGCTTAATAACCATTAAAGACATCGAAAAGGTCATCGAATTTCCTAATGCTGCAAAAGATGAGCATGGTCGCTTATTGGTTGCCGCCGCTGTTGGAGTAACAAGTGATACGTTTGAACGTGCAGAGGCTTTATTAGAAGCTGGAGCGGATGCCATCATCATTGATACAGCACATGGTCATAGCGCAGGCGTATTACGAAAAGTATCAGAAATTCGTGCTAGATTTCCAGAAGCAACCTTGATTGCTGGGAATGTTGCGACAGCTGAGGGAACGAAAGCTTTGTATGATGCGGGTGTAGATGTAGTGAAAGTTGGGATTGGTCCCGGCTCAATTTGTACGACACGTGTAGTTGCAGGGGTTGGGGTTCCCCAACTAACGGCAATTTATGATTCCGCTTCGGTTGCACGTCAATATGGAAAAGCGATTATTGCGGACGGTGGAATTAAGTATTCCGGTGATATCGTCAAAGCGTTAGCTGCTGGCGGTCATGCGGTTATGCTAGGAAGTATGTTGGCTGGTACGGATGAATCTCCAGGTGAATTTGAGATTTACCAAGGACGTCGTTTCAAGACGTATCGTGGAATGGGTTCATTAGGAGCAATGGAAAAAGGTTCGAGTGATCGTTATTTCCAATCAGGTGTGAACGAAGCGAATAAGCTAGTTCCAGAGGGAATTGAAGGACGGGTTGCTTACAAAGGGAGTGTAGCGGATATCCTTTTCCAAATGATTGGTGGTTTGAAAGCTGGAATGGGCTACGTTGGAGCGAGCAACTTAAAAGCATTAAGAGAAGAAGCCCAATTTATTCAAATGAGTGGCAATGGATTGAAAGAATCTCATCCACATGACGTACAAATTACAAAAGAAGCACCAAACTATTCTGTTAATTCATAAGAAAGAAAACTGAACCGACCGTCCAAGTTAGAGTATCATTCTAACTTTGGACGGTCGGTTCATGTCTTCACTTCGAAACAGCCTAATTTTTTGGGGAAAGAGGCTACATAAGATTTCTGAGTTAGTCTTTTTTTCTGTTGGTCCCATAAATTATTGAAAAGATGTGTCAACAATTTATGAAATTGCGCGTTCATCTGTAGCGCTAAAATACTCATGGTAAGGCTTTTCTTGTGATTGGAGTAGTTGATCAATCGTCACTAATTTGTAGCCCTGCTGTGTCAACCAGTCGATGAGTTGTGGCAAGGCTTCGGCGGTACTTGGTTGGATATCATGCATCAGTATAATACCGTTATTAGTAATGGTTTGCTGAACCTGCGTGATGGTTTTTCCAGCATTTTTGGTTGCCCAATCTCGAGAATCGATATTCCATTGAATGATGGGTCTACCTGCCACTTCGGCGACAGTTGCATTTACTGCTCCATATGGCGGACGAATGAATTTTGGTAATTTGCCAGTTGCTAGATAAATAGCCTTATCCGTATCAGTGATTTCTTTTTGGATGGTTGCACGTGGATATTTAGGCAAATTGTAATGGTGATACGTATGGCTACCAATCTCATGTCCTCCTTCAGCGACACGTTTGACAAGATTTGGATAGCGTTCAGCATTGCTTCCTAACTGAAAGAAAGTGGCATGAACATTTTTCGCTTTCAAGGTATTTAAAATAGATGGTGTTGTTTCTGGATTCGGTCCATCATCGAAGGTTAAAGCAATTTGCTTTTGATTCTCTTCCGGTTTGGCTGCGAAGGTTTGTGCTAGTGTAGGATCCAGATAAGCTTGGTTAAGTGACGCTGCGAGACTTGCAGTATAAGGCAAGTGAATCGTTGTTTTATTCAACATCCCTTGTTTAGCAACGTCAACGGTTAATTCCTTTGGCCGGTAGTTTATCGGTGTTTGCCAAGTAAAAGCAGGAATTGCTAAGACATCATCCAGAATATCTTTGGGATTTTTTGCTTGATCAAGCAATGCTTGTTGAACCGCAAAATGAATCTGTGCTAAATTTTGTGGATTGTTTTGCAAAAGTAACTGACTCGTAATCGGTGCGCCGGTTTCAGTTTGAATATAGTTAGTAGGCAATTTTGTTTCTTGTTGTTTGACAAATGTTTTTTTTCGGATATTCCACTGATATTTGGTCATTCCTGCTTCTACCTTGCTAGCAGCAGGCGCACAGGATTGGAGATGAATAAAGGATACAAACAAATCATCATCTGCCATTTGCCATTTTTTTAAAATAGTTTGAAATTGCCCCTCTGTTGTTCCTTGAACAGTTGCTGGTATCTTTTTGTCTTGTAAGGTAATTTTGCCACTTTCTTTTGCACGGACAACTTTGACCTCACTATTTTGGGAAAAGTGCGCTTGTTGTTCTTTCTTGATTAGTTGAATTTCTGCCGCTTCTTTTTGTTTGGCAATGGTTTCCTGGTTGACTGTCGAGATAAAATAAAAACATACTGGCAAAATCACCCCTAATAAAAGGAAAAGTGAGCCTAAGAATGTCCATTTGCTAGTTAGAAAGGCAAGAAGTTTGTGGGAAGAGTGAGCATGCTTTTGACTACGAAAATTTTTTGTCATAATTTCCTCCAAAATGAAATATTCAAGAAATAATTGTAACATAATTGTAAAGCAATTACAAAATATTACCCAATAAAATGACTTCACATTGGATACCCTAAAGAATAGCATGTGTCTCTTGTAGGGAATCCAATGTGAAGTTCTTGATAACATTTCTTAAAAAGCCAATCATCGCCTAGTGAATCATACTGGATTAAGACCTTCCAGGCGAACTTTACCAAACTGATTTACGTTCTAAAGGCTGAATGGCAAGTAGTTCTTAGGCATCTTTTGTGATCTTGGTGATGCCACCCATGTAGTTCACCAAAACATCAGGTATGGTGACACTACCGTCTGCATTTTGATAATTTTCTAGTACAGCGGCAACTGTTCGTCCAACTGCTAAACCTGAACCATTCAAGGTATGGACATAACGAATTTTTCCATTGGCATCGCGGTAACGAATCATCGCGCGACGTGCTTGGAAATCTTCTGTATTTGAACATGAACTGATTTCACGGTACGTATTTTGAGCAGGAATCCAGACTTCTAAATCATAAGTTTTCGCTGCAGAAAAGCCCATATCACCCGTTGAAAGTGCGACAACGCGATAAGGTAGTTCAAGTTTTTGTAGAATTTCTTCGGCATTTTGGGTCATTTTTTCTAATTCTTCATAAGAATGATCGGCATCGCTGAACTTGACCATTTCTACTTTATTGAATTGGTGCAAGCGAATCAACCCACGAGTGTCACGACCCGCACTTCCAGCTTCCGAACGGAAAGAAGGGCTTAACGCAGTAAAATAGATGGGTAAATCTTTTTCATCCAAAATTTCTTGACTGTAATAATTTGTCAAAGGGACTTCCGCAGTTGGAATAAGTGTTAAATCAGTGTTTTCTAATTGGAAGACATCTTCTTTAAATTTCGGAAATTGTCCGGTGCCAAACATTGCCTGACTATTGACGATATAAGGAGTAATCATCTCTGTGTAGCCTTGTTCGTAAACATGTAAATCAAGCATAAAATTGTAAAGAGCTCGTTCTAAACGGGCACCTAACCCTTTATAATAAACAAAGCGACTACCTGAAACTTTTGCGCCACGTTCAAAATCCAGAATTCCTAAGTTTTCAGCTACTTCCCAATGAGGTTTTGGTTCAAAATCAAATTCACGAGTTTTATGCCACCGTCGTACTTCCACATTATCATTTTCATCTACACCGATTGGCACACTGTCATTCGGAATATTCGGTAATGTCACAGCAATCTCAGTTAATTTTTCATCGATGGTTGCTAGGGTGCCATCCAGTTCTTTGATTTTTTGACCTACTTGTTTCATTTCTTCAATTTTAGCTGTTGCATCTTCTTTTGCTCGTTTCAATTGTGCTATCTCGCCTGAGACATCATTTCTTTCTTTTTTTAGCTCTTCTGTTTCAACTAATAGACGACGGCGTTCTTCATCAAGCGCAACAAATTCATTTAGTTTCGCTTCAGGTACACCCCGAGTGGCTAGTTTCGCTTTTACTTGTTCAATATTTTGTCGAATCACTTTTATATCTAACATTTTTGTTCCTCCTCCAATAAATTTTCTAAAAAAAAGACTACTCCATTCCCAAAAAATGCTTGGGACGAAGTAGTTATTCGCGGTACCACCCAAGTTCAGCTCATCGCTGCACTTGAAATCTCGTAACCTGAGAAATAGGATCTCTTTTTCAAAAGATACATATAAAAGAACTGGATTCCAATCTTGCTTCATGCTAATTTCCACCATCCATTAGCTCTCTTGGAAAGAAACAACCTGTACTAGGTTCCATGTCTATTGCTATTAAATTTTCTTTAGCATAGCTGAAAAATTGGTATTCGTCAACTATTGCTATGTTTTGCAACCAAAGTATTTGCTTGTAGCGGTAGATGAATAATGAAAGCAGTCCATTCTGGATTTGATGTTGCATAAATATATCCACCGTGTAACGCTACGATACTTTGGGCGATAGCTAATCCAAGTCCGGTTCCGCCGGTTTCTTGTGATCGGGATTCTTCTACTCGATAAAAACGGTCAAACAAGAGATCTAACGAGCGTTTCGGAATCATTTTGCCATTGTTTTTAACCGTTACAACAACTTCCGTTCCAATTTTTTCGGCATCCATCATAATTGTAGTCGCATTTTTGCCATACTTAAAGGCATTTGTTAAAAGATTGCTAAATACACGTACTAGTTTTTCCGTGTCTCCATCCATCATGATTTGTTCTGGATTGGCCATTGTTTGAATAGTAATCCCCTTTTTATTCGCTTCTAGTTCAAAATCGGCAGCTAGTTGTTCAATTAATTGCACCATATCAAAAGAAATGACATGAAGAGGATTGCTAGGTTGTCTCACTTTTGTATATTCAAATAAATCATCTACCAGTGATTTCATTTGTTTTGCTTTTATATAAGCTGTATGAGTGTATTTCAATAATTCTTCTTCAGAATGGTATTGTCGATCTTCAATCAAGCCCAAGTAACCAATAATTGACGTAAGAGGGGTGCGAATATCATGGCTGACATTGGTAATTAATTCATCTTTAGATTTTTCAATTTTTCGCTCATCTTCAATTGCAGCCACGGTACTGTCAACTAAGCCGTTAACACTTGTCACGACACGATTTAAATCACCACTTAATTCAAAAGGGATGCGATGATCGTAGTTTCCCTCTGCAATATAATGTAATTCACTAATAATGTGGCGAAGTTGCATTTGACGATAACGGCGAATTAAACGCCAGTACAAAACGATACCATCTAATAATAAAAAAAGGGGAAACAGAATGTAACGACCATTTAAAAAAATATCTGTTTTGAAATTCTCAGCAAAAATATAACGCGCTTGAAAAACAGCATCTTGTAAAGAAGGAGCGCTATTCACTAAATTTGAAAGAATTACTACAATGGCTACGTTTAGCAGTAGAAGCAAAACAATCGTTACAATCGCCTCTGCAAACAATTCACTAATTTCTTTAGAAGTTAATACAACACGTTTTCGAGAATCATTTCGTATCAATTTTGTAACCTACACCCCAAACTGTCTGAATAATTTTTTCTCCGCCTGTCGCTTCTTCAATTTTATCCCTGAGATGACTTACGTGAACCATCACAGTTTTGGCAGAAACGACACTTTCTTGCTTCCAAACCCGTTCGAATATTTCATCGGCACTGAATACACGATTAGGGTGGGAAGCAAGTAAATAAAGAATACCAAATTCGAGAGCAGTTAATTGGATGTCCTTTCCATCTAGCGTTTTCACTTCATGGGAGTCTCGGTTAATAATTAGGGAACTGACTTCAAGTACGTCCGGCTGATTTGCAGCCACTTGCATTGTGCTTCGGCGCAATAAAGATTTTACTCGAGCCATCACTTCGAGAGGATTGAACGGTTTTGTTACATAGTCGTCAGCACCAGCAACCAAGCCTTTAATTTTATCCATGTCTGTTGTTTTAGCGGTGAGCATAATGATAGGAATCTGCGACTCTTTTCTCAAAGTTTTTACTACTTGCATACCATCTACCTCTGGCATCATAATATCCAAGATTAATAATTCGATATCATTCATCGTGCGAACTTTTGACAGAGCCTCACGACCATTGTAAGCCTTGATTGGTTCGTAGCCTTCATTTTTTAAATAAATACTCAACAATTCAACAATTTCCTTATCATCATCAGCAACTAAAATTTTCATATAGAAAATCCTCCTATCTAATAGTACAAATCATTCACCTACAGTGTATCATCAAATAAAAGAATAGAAAAATTTCAATAAAAAATTTAAGAGATATTAAAAAAAGGAGAAGTTTAAATGAATATTCCGAACAACAGAAGCTTATATTAAGAAAATCGAGAGTAATTAATAGAAAAAACGAATGAAAAAAAGAATTAAAGAAGAAATGTAAAGTATTTACAAACGTTGGTACAATAGGGTTTTTTGTTGACGAAACAAGAAAAAATTGTTATATTAATAAATGTCTTAAAAAGAGCTTCGTTGAAAACAGTAATGTTCATCAGAAGTATTGACGGATGCAAAATCAAATGGTAATATAACAAAATTGATCTTGTTTTTCTGTTTTGAAATGCTGATAAACCAGTAAAAAATAATAGAAAAAACGATTGACAAATAACATTGCATTTGATAAGATAAGCAAGTCGCTAAAGAGCAGCTAAAAAGAGAAAAACATTTTATTTTTTCTCACTAAAATCTCTTGACAAATAGTTAACGAGATGATAGGATATAAAAGTTGCTACGGCAGCAAAGTAGACCTTTGAAAACTGAACAAAGTAAGCAAACGAACCAATTGTGTAAGGTGTTTCTATTAAATTAGAAACAAAAATACATGCAAGCAAAAATGCGAGCAAAGTCAACAAACAGAGCTTAACAGTCGTAAGACTGAATCAAATTTTTTTATGAGAGTTTGATCCTGGCTCAGGACGAACGCTGGCGGCGTGCCTAATACATGCAAGTTGAACGCTTCTTTCTTATCGAACTTCGGTTCACCAAGAAAGAGGAGTAGCGAACGGGTGAGTAACACGTGGGTAACCTGCCCATCAGCGGGGGATAACACTTGGAAACAGGTGCTAATACCGCATAATGCTTTTTCTCGCATGAGAGAGAGCTGAAAGGCGCTTTTGCGTCACTGATGGATGGACCCGCGGTGCATTAGCTAGTTGGTAGGGTAACGGCCTACCAAGGCAACGATGCATAGCC
>NZ_JBHUMO010000073.1:0-540 GCF_042685105.1 Enterococcus camelliae
TTGACAAATCGGTTTCCCTCCTTATTCATACCGTATTTTCGAGAGACTTTACGCTGTAACCGACGTAATCGCTTCTCAATCTTTCTTACTTTGCCAGTTTTATTCATGTTCTTGTAGATTTTACCATTAGAAACAATCGCTAAATCTTTGATACCAAGGTCAATTCCAAGGGTTTCACCAGTTAAGTCCTGCACTGGTTGCTCTTCATCAATACCAACTGAAACATACCAATACTTTCCATCAAAGCTGATTCGTGGGTTAGAATACTTCGTATTCACTGGCAACTGTTCGCTTGTTTTTACCCAACCAACTTTTTCAAGCAAAACCAATTTAGTTTTTACTTTCAATTTGATAGTGTCATTATAAAAAGCTGGTTTTGATTTCTTTCTTGACTTGAAATGTGGCTTTTCAGCCCTTAAACGACTTTTATCTGTCCTACCATCAAACCACTTTTTGTAGGCATCACATGCATCTTTTACAGCTTGCTTGGCTATATTGTTTGATACGTGATTCAACCAAGCGTATTTAGGACGTTGCTTC
>NZ_JBHUMO010000073.1:550-852 GCF_042685105.1 Enterococcus camelliae
TTGTCATTATAAAAAGCTGGTTTTGATTTCTTTCTTGACTTGAAATGTGGCTTTTCAGCCTTTAAACGACTTTTATCTGTCATACCATCAAACCACTTTTTGTAGGCATCACATGCATCTTTTACAGCTTGCTTGGCTATATTGTTTGATACGTGATTCAACCAAGCGTATTTAGGACGTTGCTTCATTTTTGTGATATGCTTTCGTAAATCGTTGTTACTGATGAACTTTCTGCCGAACCGATAGTTCATTTCTTGCATTTGTAACGTCCAGTTGAAAATCCAACGTGCAGTACCAGCCGA